>JAYTNY010000272.1:0-15071 GCA_043748055.1 Roseobacter sp. | reverse complement strand
GATGTGAAGGCGCAGACGGGGAGTGATGATGAGTGAGTTGGAGAAGAATGCAGATGAGGTGAATATAGATCACGTCGTGGCTGACGAAATTGATGTGATGCCAGCAATCCAAAAACATAGTGACGCATTGCTGAGACGTGAATGGATGGATTGGGAAGCGGCAAGTGGCCAAGACTTGATTGGATTTGAGGCTGCGCTAGAGATTCAAGACCTCCTGCGAAATAATCTCTGAGGGAGTAAACGGTGTCGTAGGGGCGAAGCATTCGGTGAGTGCGGCATATTAAACCCCGTCGAACCCCCGAATGCTTCGCCCCTTGTTTTGCAGGAGGTCTTGATACCCAAATCTTTTGTGTCTATCGAAAGGGAATAAATGAACGATGACTCTCTCTCGACCTATGCGTTGAGCCGCGAAAATCTCCAGGCCGAAATCACGCAGAAGCTATCGGCAGACCCGCGTTTTGTGGCGGCATGGCTGACCGGCAGTGTGGGCCGAGGCGAGGCCGATGAGGTAAGCGATCTTGATGTGACAGTGGTGGTTGGCGATGCGTATTGCGAGGTGATGTGCGCTCGACCCTGGGAAGTTAGTTCACGCACAACGCCAGAGCGGTTGGCGTTGTTTAGCTGGTTCGGTCAGCCGGTTGTTATTCACGAGAACAACCACAATGCGCCACAGGATGGCTCGTTTACCTTTGTGCTATATGACAAATCAGCACTGATGGTGGATTGGATAGTGCGACCCCAAGTGACTGCCCAGCGATCTGCACAATCGCGGGTGTTGTTCGACCATGTGGGTATTTCACTTCTCTTGTCCAACTCATCGCCAACTTTGGCACAACGCCAAGAGATGATCTCTGAGCGCATAGCGTTCTTCTGGATGATGGTGGCGGTTACGTGCAAGTACGCCATCCGCCGTGATGGCGTGTTTGTGCAATGTTGGCTGGAGAATCTCGCAGGCGTTCTGCGAGAAGTGGAGCAGTTGCTTGTGGGACAAGTGGCCGCGTATCAGCGCGGTTCGCTGACGTGGGCGGATGCGACGAGCAAAGGTCAGTTGCAAGCGATTCGGTTTTTGAGCGAACGCATGTTGGTGTTGATGCGCGAGGCGGAAATGTTGGGTGCGCAGGTTTCTGTTTCGCCGATGGTCGCAATTGAGAGATTGTTAGGTATGGCACCCGCAGACCCTAAGGCTCTCTGAGAGCCTTAGGGTCTGCGGGTCGTTTTATGTTGAGTTCCATTGGTTTGTCCATGATGCAAGCAGCAATAAAGATGAAAAAACTAACCGTAAAAGATTTATTGGCCCTAAAAGGCAAACGCCAACTGACCGAAGTGTATGTGCGCGATGCGAAAGAAGCGGCGGCCTGTGAGGCGGCAGGGCTGGACATGCTCATCACCTCTGAGCGCGGCAATTGCACCGAGATTCGTGCCGCTGCCCCGAATGTATTTTTGACAATTGGGCTGGTGTATGGCGATTACACCAACGTACCGGATGTGCTGGCGGGTGGCTTTAGGGCGTTGCGCAATGGCGCGGATGCGGTGTATTGCCCCTATAGTTTTCAGTTCGTGCGGGCATTGGCGAACGAAGGCATTCCCGTTGTGGGGCATGTGGGCTTTGTGCCCTACAAAAGCACCTGGTTTGGCGGCTTCAAAGCCGTAGGCAAAACGGCCGATGATGCGCTAAAGGTGTTGAAAGCCACCCTGGCTTATGAAGAGGCTGGCGCGATAGCGGTGGAGATTGAGATTGTGCCGCACAAGGTAGCCACCGAGATTTCTAAACGTACCAAGATGCTGCTGATTGGCATGGGCAGTGGCACGGGTTGCGATGCGCAGTATCTTTTCTCCACCGATATTTTGGGCGACAACGAAGGGCATGTGCCGCGTCACGCCAAGGTCTATCGAGACTTCAAGACCGAATACAAGCGGTTGCAGCAGGAGGCCATTGCCGCGTTTGGCGAATTTAAGGCCGATGTGGATAGCGGAGCTTACCCAGCGGCTAATCAATTGGTTGAAATTAAGGACGACGAGTATGAGAAGTTTTTGAAGGCGTTGAGTTTCTAAAAGTACCTAGCCTGCGCAGGCGGCTGAAGCCGCTGCAACACAGGGCGAAGTCGGCCTGCGCCGACTGTCCAAGTGGGTTGGAGGTTAGCGCGAAGCCAATGCTGCTTGTAAGTTTTGTTCGTAGCGTGGGCGGTAGGGTGATGTGAGGCGCGCTATTTCTACGGCGCGTTGCAAGTGCGTGATTGCATTATCAAGATCGTTGGCGCTTCCTAAACGCAGGTGCTGGGCCTGCCAACATTTGCCCACCAAGTTCAACCGACGGGCTAATCGGCCATCCTTCTCAGCCGTTAGCTCAAGCGCTGATGTGGTCAGCTTGATAGCTGATCGCAAATCGTATGGCGAACGACTTTCGAGATAGCGCTCAAGTAAACAGTGGCCCAGAAATTCCTCGGCGTGTGCGCGTCGTTCGTTGCTCCGGCCTAATTCCGAAACAATAGGCTGGAGCAGTTGGATCGCCAACGTCAAATCATCTGCATTTTTGCGTAGTTCGTAGGCGTTAATGAGCACGGCGGCAATGAGTACTTTGAGTTGCTGTCTCAATTCATCATCCAGTCTTGTGGTGGTGATTGTGAGTTTGGCTGCGGTCAGGCTCGTTCTTGCCAACGTCACTGCCTCATCACTTTTCGCAGCATTTTGTGTAGCTATGGCGCGCATGCTCAGCGCCATTCCCAGCAAAGGGCGCTCGATTCTGAATAAGGCGGCATCGTCTGGAAGCAGATCAAGTGATTCACGAAGGTGGCGAATCGCGTCGTCCAGATATGCAAGGTTGCCGTCGCGGTCATAGCGTGCCAACAAGCCTGCACTCAAATCAGTCAAGCTCGATGCCAGTTGATAAGGCTTGCTGGGCGATGACTTTAGAACTTCTTGCCAGATGCCAATCGCTTGATCCAAGTCAGCGTCAACGCCATCAAGTTCGTATCGTCTGAGATACAAGTGACCTGCATGCGAAGTTGCCATGTTCTGGGTGTAGTCGTCGGCCTCCGCAAAGTCTTCGTGCAAACGAATGGATTCAGATTTGAGGATGGCATCGTTAAGCGTTGCGTGGGAATCAAACACACGCCGATGCGAATTGGCGAAAACCTCTTTGTAGAAGTTGATCTGGCGTTTCGCCAATTTGGATTTGGCTTCGCCAAAACCTATTTTGTCTTGAATAGATTTTGGAAGCCGAGCCCGTTGCCAGCCCAGCGTTAGGTAAATGGATGCAAACACTGGGTTGAATTGGTTAGACAGCCACTTGTATTGTCGTAATGGCTCACCAGTAGGTAGAAAACTTTCGGGCTGGAGCCATGCACCTACCAGTTGGCGAGTGGTATAGGCGCCCAGCGCGGAGATGCTAAACAGCAACACGAAGGCTAGCGGCTCAGACCATTGTTTAGATTCAACTTTAGGCCATAGCTTTTGCAGCGGCAAAATTGCTGCTAACCCTACTGTCAATCCAAATAACGCATCTAATGGCAGCTTGTAAGCCAAATAGGTCAGATAAAACCAAAAGAATGCTTCATTCGTTCCCGACCAAAACCGATCAAAAAGAATCGGATACAGCGGCATAAAAAAGGCCACGATGCATAAAGCGTAGCTTATAGGGCGGCGGATGAATAGTAGAAAGAATGGCATGTTGTGTGTTTGATGAAGCAATAATGTTGATGAATGAAGGCACAAACCGCACATTAGTCGGGCAAACGACAAACTGCCGCAGGTTGGCCCACTACCGAAAATCCTTCCCTTCACTCAATTCATCCACTTTGCGCGTAGGCGTGGTGCCGGTGTAGAGGCGTTTGGCCTCGGCTTCTGTTTTTTTGGATTAACACCGGGTCGGGCTTGGACTTGGCATCTAACTTTGCGGCTTTCCGTGTTCCTTCGCGGCTAACCAACCTTAAAAATACTGCGAGATCGTCTCCAACAGCTTCTTAATATTCTTCGAGTCGCCGCTCTGCACCTTCGTGTCGCTGGCCCGCGCAATGGCGTTCAACGCGTTGATGTCCGCATCGCTGCCATACGCCACCGGGATAACCAAAATCGGCGTGCGGCTGTTGCGTGCGTTGGTAATCAGTGTCACCACTTCGTTCAGCTTCTCCGGCGATACCGTCTCTTTGCCATCCGAGAGCAGCACGATGGCTTGGATGCGCGAGTCGCCTGCTGCCAACTGGCTTTGTCGCTCTTGCAACACCGTAATCGCGGCGATCAACCCATCATACAAAGCGGTGTTGCCCTTCGCGGTTAACTCCTGGATGCTGGATTGCAACTCGGCCCGATTCGTCTCCAGCGTGTTCAACGCCACCACCGTGCTAGGGATGCTGTTGAACTGCACCAAGCCAATGTTGTTGTTGCTGCCCTGGTCTTCCAAGAACGTCAGCGCGGCCTCGCGGGCGCGGCCAATCTTGTCGTCGTCGTTCATCGAGCCAGACGTGTCCACCAGAATCACGACATCGGCTTGCTTCTTCACCAACTGCCAGCTTTGCTGCACGCGGGCCAGCACGGCTGGGTCTGGCACAGGCAGCAGCGTCTTGGGCTGGCTGGCGTCCACGCCGTTCTCTGGGCAGATGGGGCAGGCGAGGGCCACCTCTTTGCTGACGGGGCGAAAGCCTGCTTCTAACACCTTCTGCTGCACATCTTTGCGCAACACAAACTCGGTGAACATCTGTGCGCCCTTGCGCTGCTCCTCGGTCACCCAGTTCACGTTATTCGGAATGGCAAACGGATGATCGTGCACAAACGTGCCTTCTTTGGGATACAGCGCCACCAACTTCTCCGGTGGCTTATACGCAGTCTTGCCCTGGTTGATATAAATTAAGTCGTTCTCTTCCAGCGCCACAAAGTCCAAATAGTCTGGCCCTTGCGCAATGTATTCTTTGAATTCGGTCGTGCGGGCACTGTAGTGCTTGATCAGCTTCTCGATGTCGCGTACGCCACTTTGCACCTTTGTGTCGTTCACCTGATCCAACGTCAGCTTGGTTGCATTCGCATTGCCCGCGTTATAGCGGCTGCTGGCGTAGAACTCGGCCATCAACGTGCTCAGCGCTGTCGAGGACACAAACGGGTCCGTATGTCCGTAATACACCGAGGGCCGCCCGCTGATGCCGTAATCGTTCCAGCCATTGGGCGACTTAAACACCTCAAATAACTCTTGCCAGCCAATCTCGCCGCCGCCATGTTTTGCTTTGATGGCGTCGAGCCGGGATTGCCAGATCGCCATGACGACGGGCGCAACCGCCGTGGCAGGCGCACCGTCCACATCAAACACAGGTTGGCTGGTCTGGTAGTTCACCAGCGCCAGCCAGTGCCGCACACTGGGCGAGAACAACACCGGCTTCTCCACGTTGGTGTTGTTCGGCGCAATCACCGCGTTAATAATGCCCTGCGCCACCGTGCCGCTGCTGCCGCTGCGTCCCACCATCCACACCGGCTGTTCGCCGCTCTTCAACGCCTGGCTGGTCAGTGGGTTCAAGCCCTGCGCGCTCAGTTTGTTAAAGCCGGTAATCGCCTCGGTCACATACAGCTCTTCCTCGGGCGCATAGATAAACAATACCTCCACGGCGTTGGCCGGTTTCTCCGGCGTCGGGTCAAGCGCAATCAATCGGCGCTGCACAAACTGGAAGGCCAATGCGCAGACCACGAGCAATACGGCAGCGGCAATAATGCCGCCGAAAATTAGAGGCTGGCGATTCTTCATGGGTTTAATCCTTTGCTTCTTTTCGAGCGAATCTGGTTCAACACGCACAGTTTAAGCGAACTTGCGACTGACCTGGCAGGTCTGAACGCGCTTCGATGTAGACCTTGTTGCGTTGAAAAGACCTGTCAGGTCTGTATGCCGGTGCGTTGCGATGCGTTGAGGCTACTACGAATGGCGGCATCATAGAGTTTCGTGCGTTAGCGTTCCATTGGAGTTGACTGATGCGAGGCTGACACCCTTAGACCTCCTGCAAAACAACGAGGTGTTGCGAACCATCGGTAGGGGCGAAGCATTCGGGCGTGCAGCCCAACAAACCCAACTGGGTTCTCGAATGCTTCGCCCTGCGTGACCTTGTGATTGCGTGCCGGGGTTACTCTGGGCGAAGCATTCGGGTGTTCGACGGGGTTACGGGTGCGGCGCTCGCCGAATGCTTCGCCTCTACGACAACGTTTGTAGTTATTACTTTCTCTGATAGGCCATGATCTCGAAATTGATTGGCGAGAGCGAGCGCAGGCATGTGCTCTCTGGGGCTTGGGAGGGGTTGCTGATAAAGGTCGTAAACATCACCGAGGCACACTGGTCGCCATAAGTAAGCACTGCGTTGCTGGCATAGCTGGAGAAGCTAAAGCGATAGCTGTTCTTCAACCCCTGCGCCACTTGCTCCGGCCACTCCGGCAGCGTGCCCGGGTCCCAATCCCCCGACAAAATAAGCGTGGGAATCTCGCTCACCACCGCATCTTCGCTGCTGCTGACGCGCGGCAGGCCCCAGGCCTTGCAAATCTCGGCACGGGTGCCCACGCCAAACACATCGCCATACGGTTGCAGCGCTTCGCTGTAGGTTGCTTTAGCGTTTTCGCCCGTCACGTCTGCGCCCTCGTCCATACAGAACACGGCCAGGTTGGCGGCGTTGGCGCGGGTGTCCATGTTCCACAGCGTGTTGCGCAACGTCAGTTCCAGTAAAGATTTTTGCCCGCGAAAGGCCGTGGCATACAGTTCGTTGGGCAGGTTCTCTGGGCCAAAATCGGTGAAGCCCAGGTATTGCAATGCCGCGTTCAGCAAATCGTTGCCATTGGCGCGGTAATCTGCAAAGTCGCCTTTGGGCTTGGTCACGCTGGCAATCATCGGTTTGGCGTTCAGCTTGTCCACCGTCTCGAAGAGCACTTGCTTAAAGTCGGGGTAAGCCTTGTTGCACTTTTCGTCGGCCTGGCAAGCCTCAAACAGCTTATTGAGGACGCGCTCGTAGGCCGGGGCATAGGCTTTGTGCAAGTTGGCCTGCGGCGGAATAGGCGCATCCAGCACCGCGCTGCGCACGATGTCGGGTCGCAGCTTCATCAGCGTTTGGGCCAGCACCGTGCCATAGCCGCTGCCCCACACGTTCAGTTTGTCGTAGCCCAGGGCGCGGCGCAAATCATCCAGGTCGGCGGCAATCTCGGCAGAGTTGTAGGCCGCCAGGTTTACCCCTGCCGTTTGCCACGCAGCTTTGCAGCGTTCGGCTTGGTTGCGGCTCAGGGCGTCCCAGTCGTCGGCGGTCAGCGCTTTCTTGCTGGCCTCGGCCACCACTTCGTCCATCTCGCCCGCGCACACCAGCGCGGGTTGGCTGTGCCCTGCACCGCGCGTGTCTACTACAACCAAGTCGCGCTCTTTCAGCAGCTTGCCAATCAAATCGTAATCCCAATACGAGGCCCAGGTGATGCTGCTAAAGCCAGGGTCGCCCAAGAAAATGACGGCATCTTTGGCAGGCGTGGCCAGGCCGGATTTGAACTGCACAAACCCAATCTTGATGGCTTTGCCGTTGGGGTCGCTGTGCAGCTCGGGCACGCTGAGCAGGCCGCAACTGGCGTTGGGCCGCGTTAAGGTGCTGGGGTCGCCGACGGCCAGCTTCTTGCAATCTAGCGGCTCAATGGCACCCACGGCACCCACTGGCCCTGTGGGTTGTGGCGCACTCGGCGCAACTGGTTGCGCCGGGGCAACAGGTTTGACCGTTGCGGGGGATGGGGCTTCGGTGGGTGTGGGTTCGTTGGTGGGTACTGGGTCGCAGGCGCTCATCAGCAGCATAAGGCCCGCCACAAAGCCAATCAATTTAATTTCTAAACGCGTTTGATACAGCATAGCGATTCCTCCTGATGCCGCATTAGAACGCTATTGCTGCTGCCCTGCTACCCTGATTTTTGCGGGCTGCTACCGTGCATACCGTGCAAACGCCCGAAACGGATTGTCGTGCGTCAGCAGGCGCACTGTGGCCTCATCCACCCCCGCTGCGCGCAGCTTGGGCAAAAAGACCTCGTGCAAATAGGTGTAGGGCTTAGGCGTGCCGCCGCCGGGTTGCGCCGGGTCAAACCAGCCTCGGTCGTGGCTCAGCAAAATTTGCCCGCCAAAGCCCGCGTCCAATAGGCGCAAAATACGCTCAATCACAGGTTCGTCAGGTTGCCCGCCAATCCAGTCATACTCAATCCACGCGCCACGCTTTGCCACCTCAAGATTGAGCTTGAAGTCTTCCTCGGCGCTGGCGTGAATGGCGACGAACCGCTGGGCCGTGTAGCCCAACTGCTCGATGATGGCGAGCTGATCCAACACCACGCGCCCGCGAATAGTGTGGCTGCCAATGGCAGCGCCGGTTTGTTTGGCCGCCCGCGTCGCCGCCCGCAGAATCTTGGTTTCGCACGCGGTCAGGCCATCGTCGCCCGCACTCAACTTAACCCACGCCGCTTGCACCATGCTGTTTTCGATTTTGCCGGTCAGCTCGCTCAGCATCCAATCGGTCAGCGCGTCCTCGCTGGCATCGTGCGCCCAGCGCGGCACCCAGGGTTCGCGGTAAATGCCGGTGGGCACCACCAGCGGGAACTGCGCTGCCTTCGACACAGCCTCCAAAATATCGGCGCGGCGGCCCACGCCCACAGGTGCGCAATCCACCAACGCCGTAATGCCCAGGGCTTGGATGCGATTTAGCTCAGGCAGCATCAGCCGAATCACCTCGTCGGTGTCAGCCTCGGCATAGCCAGTTTGGTCGGGCGTGCGCAGGTCTACAAAGACGTGCTCGTGCGGCAAGATGGCGCCGAGTTCATCGGCGCGTTTTGGCCCCAGCGTAGTGATGAGGTGTGTGGGATATGTTGGGTGTGGCATAGATAAATTCTATGCCAATGAAGAAGCAAGTGAGTTATTGCTCTTCAGTGTTGCTCGGCTGCTTGCGGGGTTGTTTAACCGGGGGGAACGCAATCGGCACGCCGAGTAATGCGACAGCCAAGATACCCGCAGCGAAAATGAAGCATACGTTCACATCCATAGCACGCACTCCTTTGCACGTTTGTGCATTCATACGGCTGGCACATGACAACAAAAAACGCCACGCAGCAACCAGAAGAAGGATTTACCCATCATGGGGTTCAAGGGACATGCCGTTGGCGAGTTTCAGTTGAGAGGACGGTTGTGGGTGGCGTGAAGAACGTATGAAACAGGGTGAGCAATTTGCCAACGTTGCCGACATTCTAATCAATCGCTAAGTGAGATGCAACTGAGCGAATCGGTTATTTAGGACATTTACAAGCGGCTTGCTACTCAAACGTTACTGTCGTTGCGCTCAGCCCACCATCCACAAAAATGTTGGTGCCGGTGATGTATTTCGCCTCGTCGCTGGCTAAAAACAGCGCGGCATGCGCCACATCCCACGCATCGCCCTGGTGGCCCATGGGGCATAGCTTATTGCGGGCTGCTGTCACCTTGTCCATCTCGTCTGATGAGGCATACGTGGCGGCCAGGCTCTTCTTCACCAGCGGCGTATCGATAAAGCCAGGGATTACGCAGTTGCAGCGAATGCCCTTGCGTGCATATTGCAGCGCCACGCTCTGCGTCATCTGAATAACGGCGGCTTTGCTGGCGGAGTAGGCGATGTAAGGCACGCCCACCCAACGCACCCCGCCCACCGTGCCAATGTTGACGATGCTGCCGCGCCCTTGCGCCTCCATGATGGGCAGCACGTGCTTGCACAGCAGAAAAACGCTCTTGGCATTCACGGCCATGCTGCGGTCCCAATCCGCTTCGCTCAACTCAACTGGCCCGCCCGTTGCCACAATGCCCACATTGTTGTGCAGCACGTCTACGCGCCCGTAAGTTAGCACGCAGGTTTCAACCAGCCCGTGCACGTCATCCGCTTGTGCAACATTGGCCGCATACGCTACACACTCGCCGCCTTCGGCTTGGATGAGGCCGCAAGTTTCTTCGGCTGCCGCCGGGTTCACATCTATCGCAAACACTTGGGCACCCTCGCGGGCATACAGCACAGCGGCGGCCTTGCCATTGCCCCAGCCCGGCCCAATGCTGCCCGCGCCCGTCACAATCGCCACTTTGTTTTCAAGACGTTTCATGTCAATCCTGTTGAGCGTGCGAATCACAAACCAGGTTTTTTCAAAAAACCTGGTTTGTGATTCGCGGTCACGTGCAGCACAACTCGCCAAATTAATTCCGGCACCACGCCAAACGAATACGGCATATGCACCCGTTCGGTCTTCTGGTGGTAATCCTGCCCCCACGGGCCAATATTCACAATGGGCAAATCCAGCGTCGCCGCAATCGAATAATCGAATGTGAGGCGCGTGCCCCACGGCGGCGTGTTCTCCGTCACCACGTTAATCGAGTCGGCATCGTCGTGGCTGCTCACAAAGCTCATATCGCTGATGCCGCTGAAGAAAGGCCGCAGCCCAATGCCCATGCCGCACTCACGCGCAAGCTGCGCCGCTTCAGCTTCAACAATCTCGCGCAGCCGCGCATCACGCGGCGCGTTGCCCAACGCCACCTTCGGGTAATACAACGAGGCAATGCACACCACCGCCGCTGGCCCTTCCACGTTCGCCTCGCGCACCAGCGCCTCAATCATGCGTTGGCTTAAACTGATGTTGTCTGTGTCGGGGTCACGCGCTAAAGATTGCGCGATCTGCATCGTGCGTGCTTCGCCCACTTGCGCTTTTAATTCTGCATAGGTCATTACATGGGGTTGCCAGTGGCGTTCTGGAACAGCCATACCCAAGCCGTGCGCGTAGCGTTGCGCACGTTCGCTCAGCAAATCCAGCGCGTTGTGCATGGCTTGCTTGGTCAATTGCACAAAACTATCCACAATCATGCGTGGGGTGCGCCAGTGGGTTAGCACATTGAATGCGCACCAGGCGGTGGCGGGCGTGGTCACATCGTAGCGGGTGCGGCGGTCGGTTTGGTAGAGGGCTACAGGCGGTGGCGCGGGTTCGCCCCCACCCCGCGCATCCGATGCGACCCCTCCCCTGTTCCGACGGGGGAGGGCGCGCCGTCTGCGGCGAGGGGTGGGGGCCTCACACAAATCCCCCGCCTCCGGATTGCACTCCACCAGCCGCGTCAGCTCTGCGGCTAACAGCGCGGCGTTCACCCCATCAAACGGCGCACCGGCGTGCGTGGGCCGACCCACAAAAAAGACGCTGGGCAACAGCTTGCCCACGCTGCCCAAGAACACGGCGCGGCCATCTTCTGACCCATCGGGGCCACTTCCTAAATTTACGCCGCTGTCCAAATTGATGGCAGCCTCGAAGCTCACATCCCACTCGGCTGTCAACTGGGGCAACAGCCGCACCAGCGCACGCATGCCTTGTGAAGTAGCTTCTTCGTCGGGCACAGCCGCGAACAGCAAGTTGCCCTCACGGTCGGGCAATGCCGCAAATTGTTCCAGCACAGCCATGCCTGCCGCCAAACCACTTTTCATGTCCAGCGCGCCGCGTCCGGGCAGGTAGTCGCCGCTTTCAAAGTCTTGCAAGGCCTTGGCGTTGGCCGCGTTGGGGTTCTGACGCAACTGCGTTATTAACTTGGGCAGCAATTGCTCTGGCTCAAACGCCAGAGGGGCCAGCTCGCCAAAGTTGTCCACACTCACCACATCAAAATGGCCCGTAAGCAAAGCTGTGCGCGGGCCGTTGCCCCGCACAAACGCCAACACCATAGAGCGCTCATGCGTGTCATCCAGCGTGCGCACCACGCGCAGGTGGTCTTTGTGCGTTTGAAAATAGGGCAGCGCCGCGAGCAATGTGTGAATGTGTTGCGCACAATTCGTCTCGCCATCGGTGCCGGTTAGGCTGGGGAAGCGCACCAGTTGCAGCGTCAGCTCGCGGGTGCGGTTAAACCAATGGCTGTTCATGTGGGCAAAGCGCGTCACTTCACCTTAAACGTGGCGGCGGTGCTGCCATCGGTGCGCAACAGTTTTAATTCGTCACCGCTTTGCCACATCGGTTCGCCCAAGCCCCAATACAAATCGTTGGGCACGTCGGTGCCCGTCGTTGTGTGCAAGTTCACAAAGCTGTTCTTAAACATCACTACTTGCTTAAACGCATAGGGTGCCCCGCGTGGCGGCACCAGTGTCCAGCCTGTCATGTCCACCTTGTCCCCTTCGTTGACGATGACCACGACCTCGCGCGAGAGCTGGCCCGCATAAATGACCGATGAGATGCGCACATTTACAGTAGTTGTTGTGCCAGCGCTTAGCAGGGTGGGGGTGGCTTGGGCTGCGGCGGGCGCGGGTGGGTTGGCCTGGGGGATGGCAGGTGCGTCGGGCGTTGCGGCGCTGCTTTCTGCGGTGGGTGTGCTGGGTGTGTTCGTCGTTGTTGCGGTGGGTGCCACGAGCGGCGCAGCCTGGGCCAGGGGTGGAACCAGTGTGCGAACAACCACCCAGGTAGTGAAGGCCGAAACCAGAATGTTGATGAGCAGAAAACCCATCACGTTAATAAGGGAGAACGGCGACTTCATACCTGCGCGACTATACACCGGATAAAAACTTTGTATCTGGCATGTACCGCTTGGCACATGCAATTGCATGCGTGTGTTTCTACACTCGCATGCACCCGGCATATCTCCTACCGAACGAGTGGGCGGGGTGAAGCAGTGGAAACAGGTAATCCGCTGCGTCGCCCTGCTCGCGCCGGTTTCTAAGACATGTTTCCAGCCGCACATCCGAAGAGAGGAGTTTCACCCTATGAATCCCAAACCTACTTTCAAGTTACTTAGCCTCATCGCAATCACATCGATGAGCGTTGCTGCTTGCACAGCCACACAACCGGTGGTGCAACCTGCGGCACAGCCAGAAAAGCAAGTGACCGTTGTTGTCACCGCGCCCCCTCAACAACTTGAGGTGACGCGCGTGGTGCCGCAGCAGGTTGAAGTGGCGAAAGGTGCATTCACCACGCCGAATCCAAAGCTCTCCGACTTACGCGTGCGGCAGGCTCTGGCGTATTGCAGCAACCGGCTGGAGCTAGTGCAGTCGGTGTATCCGCTGGTGCCAGAAGAGGAGCAGAAGAAGTTGGTCGCGCACAGCTTTATCCCCAGCAGCCACTGGGCCTATGCAGGTGATAGCAACTTGACGGTGTATGCGTTTGATGCGGCGAAGGGCAATGCGTTGTTGGACGAAGCGGGTTGGAAGCTGCCCACAGGCGGCGACTTCCGCGTGAATGACAAGGGCGAGGAGTTGTTCCTCAAGTTCACCACAACGAGCGCAGCCTTCCGCCAAACGTGGGCGGCGGTGTGGGAGAACCAGATGAAGAATTGCGGCGTGCGCATCATCCGGCAGCACGTGCCTGCCAGTTGGTGGTTTGGCGATACGACCGGCAACAGCCGCCGCGATTTTGAATTGGGTGCGTGGGCGTGGGTGGGTACACCTGACCCAGGCGGCCAAACGTTGTATGCCTGCGATCAAATTCCCTTCCCCGAAAACGGGTGGGTGGGCCAGAACTACATGGGCTGGTGCAACGAGGCTGCGACCAAAGCTATTAAAGATGCGAACAACACGCTGAACAAAGACGAGCGCATTGCGGCGTATAAGACGGTGCAGCAAGAGTTCACCAAAGACATAATCAGCTTTCCGCTGTTCGCCCGCACCAACGTGTTTGCCATCAATCCAACTATCAAAGGCTTTGCGCCCGTGGTTGGCGACGAGAACTATATTTACAACGTGCAAGACTGGGAGATTCCCGGCAAAGACACGCTGGTGCTGGGTTGGACACAAGAGCCAGCCTCGATGTGGACGTTGGTGGAAAACGCGCAAGTGGCGCTGTGGGCCTATGCGCTGATTGGCGGCCTGGCCTGGACCAGCCCAGGCTATGACTACACGCCCGCGCTGCAAACGCCCCTCTCGACCCTGGAAAATAAGTTGGCGACCAACGAAGACGTTGAGGTAAAGACTGGTGACAAAGTGTATGACGTGAACGGTAAGGCTGTGGAGTTGGCAAAAGGGATGAAGGTAAAAGATGCGGGTGGCAAAGAAGTGGAGTTCGACGGCAGCCCCATCAAAATGAAACAACTGAAGAAACAGATACGCTTTGCCGAGGGCTTGAAGTGGAGCGACGGTGAGCCGCTGAAGAAGGCTGACTGGGAGTTGGGCTTTAAGACCGATTGCGATAAAGAATCGGGCGCGACCACGTTTATCACCTGCGACCAAGTGCAAGACATTCAGTTCTTGGACAACGGCGTAGACGTGACTTACTTCCCCGGTGTGCAACCACCCACGTATTTTGCCGCCACCAGCCCGTTTACGTATTACCCGTCGCATCGCACAATCGAAAGTGAGGGCGCTTACAAAGGCAAGAAGCTGAGCGAGGTGCCCGCCAAAGATTGGAGCAC
The DNA here is from genome assembly GCA_043748055.1 of Roseobacter sp. Taxonomy (GTDB): domain Bacteria; phylum Chloroflexota; class Anaerolineae; order J036; family Brachytrichaceae; genus JANMVQ01. Next base: position 736 of record JAYTNY010000272.1, on the reverse strand, counting down.
GCTGCCCGAGATTGCCGAGAAGCCGATTGACGTTGGCCCCTACGTGTTAAAAGAATGGGTGAAGGGCGAGAAGATGGTGTTTGAGGCCAACCCGTTTTGGTACAAAGGCGCACCCAAGACCAAGAACCTCATCATCTCGTTTATTACGCCGGAGAACGCCGAGGCCCAATTGATTGGCGGCCAGGTGGACATCTTGGATTTCATCACGCTCACCGCGCTTACCGAATCTTTAGCAAAGGCCGAGAAAGAGGGCAAGATCAAAAATATCGTGCTGGCCTCTGGCTCGTGGGAACACATCGATTACAACTTGTATTTGCCTTGAACTCGGAACCCCCGACCCCTAAAGGGCAATGGCATTGAAATAGACATAAGAGCGTGATGGAGGCCGAGGCTTTAGCCGGATAGTGACGTGCCGCGTGCCGTATTTTGCGGCACGCGCTACTAACCGCCTAAAGGCTCGACCTCCGAGTATCGCCTTAATTCAATGCCATTGCCCTAAAGGGGAGTCGTTGAGTAAATCTACAACTCCCCTGTAAGCGAAGCGGCGGGGTCGGGGGTTCTTCGAAATACTCAGGTTACAGCCCTCAACTTCGCAAACCGCGACCCCGCATCCGCTGCCAACGCCTCGCGTGCCCCCTGCTCCACCACCACGCCGCCCTCCAAAATCAAAATGTCGTCGGCCCGCTCCACCGTGTTCAGCCGATGCGCAATGATGATGGCCGTGCGCCCCGCCAGC
>JAYTNY010000271.1:0-8768 GCA_043748055.1 Roseobacter sp. | reverse complement strand
CGGGCGCGAACTGTTTATGTGGGGCGACAAAGACCTGCACGATGTGGAGCGCGACATTGTCAGCCGCGCGCTCATCAACGCGCCCGCGCAATTGGCGCGCAGCTCCAGCTTCGGCTGGTGGAAGCGCATCCCAGTCATCATGGGCAGCGCACCCCGAACAGCCATTTTGAGCGAAGCCAAAGAATCCGCCCCCAAACCGGTTGGCGTATTGGCGTAACACAACAACGCTCACACAACGGTCATACACAAAACGGCCATCGAAGAAAACAGAGGGACACAGAGGAAACACAGTGGATCAACCTATCAACGTTCATGCGCCATCACACCACCCTGCTCAGTCAAAACGCTCAACTTTTAACAGAATCTTTCCAACCTCGTCACAATCAGCGTCGGCATCATGGGTATCGTGGGTCTGTATGGCGCTTGTGTTGGGCATCGCACTGGCGCTGCGCCTGTTTGCGCTCAACCAGTTTGGCCTCAACACCGACGAAGTGGTCTACTCCGGTCAAGCCGCCTCGATGATCGGCGACCCGGCCTCCGTCGCGCTCTTCCCCATCTTTCGTGCGCACCCATTGCTGTTTCACGGCACGCTCGCCGTCGTCTTCCAACTGTTTGGTGTCGGCGAGTGGGCCGCGCGGTTGACGGCTATCGCTTTTGGGCTGGCAACACTGCTGGTGGTGTACCGGCTGGGCACAGAGTTATATAACGAGCGAGTTGGCATCGTGGCAGCCGCTTTTCTAGCAGTCATGCCCTATCACCTGATCGTCTCGCGGCAGGTTTTGCTGGATGGCCCGCTCACCTTGTTCACCTCGCTAACCTTGCTGATGCTGATTCGCTTCAGCAACACGCAGCATGCGCGCTGGCTATATGCTAGCGGCATCGGGTTGGGTCTGTCATTTTTAGCCAAAGAAACTGGCATCATTTTTATCGGTGCCGTCGTCGTCTTTTTCGCCTTGCGCCCCAAAGTGCTCCTGCGCGATTGTGTGTTTGCATTGGCCTGCATGGGCGCGGTGATGGCGATTCACCCAATCGCATTGGCGTTGGGGGGCGGTGTCCAGAGCGGGCAAAACTATCTGGTGTGGCAGCTCTTGCGCGGGTCAAACCACCCCGTCACGTTTTACCTCACCGAGTCGCTGCCCTCGTTAGGCTATGCGCTGGTGGCTGTTGCGCTGCTAGGCCTGGCCTGGATGTGGCGGCAGCACTCCTGGCGAGAACTGCTGTTGACTCTGTGGATCGGGGTGCCGGTGGTTTTCTTCCTCATCTGGCCGGTGAAAGGCTTTCACTATTTGTTGCCCATTGCGCCAGTGGTGGCCCTATTGGCTGCACGTTGGGTAGTGCAGGCTGGGCCACAGCAAGCCTGGTTCAAAGCGGTTCGCGCCGTCGCGCTCATCGCAATCGTTGCCAGCACGGCCTTCTCCAGTTGGCAAGTCGCCCAATCAACAGATGCAACGGAAGTGCGGGCAGGCAGGGGCGGCATGCCCGCCGGGCGCGAAGCTGGCAATTGGATTCGCGCCAACACGCAACCCAACGATCAAGTTTTGACGATCGGGCCTTCGTTGGCTAATGCCGTTCGGTTTTACGGGCAGCGCACCGTATGGGCATTGGCGGTTAGCCCAGACCCGCTCAAGCGCAACCCGGCTTACACGCCGATCCGCGATCCTGATGCGATGATCAAGAGTGATCAGATCAGCTATCTGGCGTGGGATATGTATTCAGCCGCTCGCTCGCCGTACTACGCGCGCAAAGTTACCACTTTGTTAAAACGCTACAACGGCCAACTCGTTCACCAGGAAGCGGGATGGGTGCGCGACGAACAGGGGCAACTGCAATCGAAGACATTGATGGCGATCTATGAAGTTCACCCACATGCACTCTCGGATTCGTATGCGCAACCCGAGGCCAAGCGTTTGCCGGGTGAGGCGAACCTGCCGGGCATCTGGGTGCCGTACGGCATCGCGCTCGTCATCATGCTGGCGCTGTGTGTCGTCGGTTTAATGCCTAACAAATTCCATCGGCAACCAGAAGGCTAAACGATATTCAATGAAACACCTCATCCGCACCACAATCGCGCTGGCCTGTCTGGCAACCCTGCTGATCTCGTATCCGTCTCAGCGCGCAAACGCAGCCGCCAATCCAAGCCCCATGCAAGCGCGCTCGCCACTGCCCAGCTTTATCGTCCTCAATCCTATTGGCACCGTGTCAACAGGAACGCCCTTTCAGATTCAAGGTCGGTTGTTGTCCAAAGTAGAGAGCGGCGATGCGCCCATCTCCAAACGACCCATGCGGTTGTTTGTAGACAACGTGTTTGTAGATCGCATCTTTTCAGACGCAGAAGGCAACATCTCGGCGCGCATTCGTACCAAAATCACACCCGGCAAGCATGTGGTATATGTCTTCTATGATGGCTCCAAGACCTATATGGCTGCAACTGCGTTCATGGAGTTTCAGGCCGTTGCTGGGCCTAGTGTGGCCCAGGCGAACCCACGCGCAACCGCGCGCATCGCAATCCTCTCTGCGCCAGCACTTATCGAGGCAGCCGAACCCTTTACCGTCACGGCCCAACTCTCTTCCACGGCCAAAAGCCCGCTGGCAAACGAACAGATGATCCTCGCACTAGGTGATGCCAAAGTAGCTGCAACCACCGGGGCCGACGGCACTGCCTATTTTGTCGTCAAGCGCTTGTTGCCTGCGGGTGAATTAACCGGCACGGTGTCGTACAAAGGCAGCAAGGTCTTTGTCAAAACAGCGGCTCAGTTCAGGTTGATAGCTGGCCCAGCACACGCAACGGAGATCAAAACGATCAACTTATCCGCCGCCACCCTCCGCGTCGGCGAGCGCCTCTCATATACCGTGCAACTTAAAGATGCAACAGGCCGACCGTTGGCTGGCCGCTTCATCCGGTTCTTTCTGGATGATGCACTATTGCAAGGAGCCACAACCGATGAACAGGGTCAGGTTGTTCTCAAGCTAGCGTCCGAGTTGAACGCGGGGCAGCACACATTGCGCACCACCTTCTTTGGCAAGCCGGGGCTTACCTCGTCTACCCTCACCCAAAATCTAACCGTGTTAGCCAACACTTTGCGCTTTGGCACAGTGCCACCTATACCGGGGGTGGCCTTAGAGGTGGGCGGTCAGGCCTATCAAACCGACAGCCGAGGCGAAGTGCAGGTTTTGGTGACCAGCACTCAGCCTATCAACGTCCACCTCAAGCCCCTTGCCGGAACCGACCCAGACCTGCGCGCCGAGTTTATTCAATGGAACGACGGTATCACTTCTCAGGATCGCTTCATCAACCCAACAAGCGGTATGCGTTATCAAATCGGGTTTCACATCAGCCGCCCCATCTCGGCAGAAGTGCTCTCCGGCTCGCAACAGGTGAACCCCATGCGCGTGCGCGAAATGGTCATCATTAGCGATCAAGGTGTGCCAACGAGTTTGGCCGCAGGTAAGACCAACTGGGTCGTCACTAGCCTGGTGCGGCGCGGTCAAGCTGGCTTGGAGCCGCAGCCCGTGAACTACACCCTGGCACGTTTGGTTGTAGACGATGAGGTGTATGCGCTGAACAACAAACGCCGCCTGAAGCTCACAGCCGGCGGAACGGTCAGCACAACCGTGCCCTTCTTTCGCGTGCAAGTTGTGGTCAAAGATGCGCTGTTCGGCACGCCCATCGGCACCAGGCTTCAAGTGTTGCAACCCGATGGACGCGTGGATGAAGTGGCGATAGATGCAAACGGGGTGGCCCAACTGCCAGAGTTGATTCGCGGCAATTACTCGCTGAAACTGCTGGGTGCAGGCGCGCTAAACACCCAAATGCCAACCTACTTAACCAGTGAGAGAACGATAGACATGCTGTTGGTGAGCTATACAGACATGGGCCTTGTCGGCGGCGCATTGGCTGGCCTGGTTGGGTTGCTGATCGTGGCAGGGCATCTATTCGCACGCAGCGCCTCGCGCAAATCTTCGCCGTTTTCGGTGCTGTCTCAGTAGATGTTATTGGAAATAGACAGGATTACAGGACTCAACAAGATTAATCCTGTAATCCTGTCAAAAAAAGCTTGTTGCCGATAACCCCTATTAATTGTGTGGCATCAGTAATAATGCAAGCAGGATGATTAAGCACCGATTGTCATTGCGTTTATCACGTTCATCATTCAATCTTGTGTTGGCGCTCGTGCTGATTGCGTTAGCCGCTTGCACCGCCTCAACACCTGGCACTACACCCAGCACCGCCAAACCTGATGCCGAACCGATTGCCGTAGCCACTACTACACAAACCAGTTCCCCTCCCGCCACAAAACCCGCGCCAACGCTTACACCTACACCCACGGCAGAACCGAAGAAACCCCTGCCACCTGTGTTTGCGTACTACTACATCTGGTTCGACCCCTCCAGTTGGGATCGCGCCAAAATTGATTTTCCACTGCTGGGCCATTACGCCAGCGATGATGAAACGGTGATGCGGCAACACATTCAATGGGCCAAAGAGGCGGGCATCAATGGCTTTATCGTGGGATGGAAGCAGACCGAAAAACTCAATTCACGTTTAGCGATGCTGGTTCGCTTATCGCACGAAGAGCAGTTCAAGCTCATTCTCATTTATCAGGCGTTGGATTTTGAGCGTGATCCACTGGCTGTAGACCGCATCGAGAAAGACCTAGACTACTTCATCCAGCAATACGACGCTGACCCGGCCTTTAACGTGTTTGGCGATGTGCGTAGCAAACCCGTCGTCATCTGGAGTGGCACCTGGAAGTTCAGCCCGCAAGACATTGAACGGGTGGGCAAACCACGCCGATCCAAGATTCAACTGCTCGCCTCTGAAAAGAGCGTTCAAGACTACGAACGGGTGGCTGCGCTCGTAGACGGCAACGCCTATTACTGGTCATCCATCAATATAGACACAAACAACACCTTTGGAGACAAGCTGAACGACATGGGCGTTGCCATTCGTGCGCATGGTGGTGTGTGGCTGGCTCCGGCTGCGCCTGGTTTTGATGCGCGTCTGGTAGGTGGCACCAAAGAAGTTCCGCGCAAAGACGGCGAACAACTTCGCGCGCAAGTGACATCTGCGTTGGCCTCTTCGCCGGATGCGCTAGGCATCATCAGTTGGAACGAGTTTAGCGAGAACAGCTATATTGAGCCGAGCGAGAAGTACGGTCATCGCTATCTCGAGGTGCTATCGGAGCTATTAGGAATCATTCCCACGCCCAGCGCCACCTCTCAAGAAAGCCCATAACCCCTGGCTTGAGAAGGTGCAAGTCGCCACTTTTTCTGAGACCCTCTAAATGGCTACGACAAGATTTGAACTTGTGACCAAGGGCTTATGAGTCCCCTGCTCTACCACTGAGCTACGTAGCCGTTATTGCCCTTCCGAGAGCGGCGCGTATTCTACACGCTTCACTTGCTCGGTCAAAACATCACAAAGTCGTCACGCCGTCAACAACGCCATCTGCGTTTCAACCGCTTGCATTTCCATGGCATTGCCCAGCCGCGTGTAAATCTCCAGGCTGTTGGACAGCGCCTTGCGTGCCTCGGTGGGCCGCTGCTGCGAGAGATGCAACTTGCCCAACGCGTGTAACGCCGCCGCTTCAGCATACTGATCGCCGATCTCGGCGGCCAGCGCAATGGCTTGGGTTAACGCAGGCTCGGCCCGTTCCACATCGCCCTTCGCGTGTTGCGCCATGCCGATGACGGTCATGGCGTAGGGGAGGTAAATACGTTCTTCAGTGCCATGGGCTTGCATGGCATAGGTAATGGCCTCGTCGTACTTGCCAAGATAGTAATAGGCCTCACCAACGTTGGAGTTGAGACCGGCCAAAAGATTAGATGCCTGAATCGAAAAGTCCTCACACATCTTCAATCCTTCCAGCGATGTTTCCAACGCCTTGTCATATCGCTTCATCAAGATATACACACCTGACAAGGTGATCTGATCCGAAGCCAGCAGCGCCATGTGCCCCATTTGTCGAGCCAGACGGATGGCAACATCGAGATGTTTGAGAGCAGCCTCCAGGTCGCCTTGATACATCGCCAAACTACCCAAGTTCGAGTAGCAATCGCGTTGCTGGCGTGGGCTGTTAATGCCTTGCTGCGCTGCCGCTAATGCTGCCTCGTAGTGCTGCTGTGCCAGAGCATAGTGTCCCGCTCTTTCCTCGACAAATCCCATGAAGACCTGAGCCTCAGACATAGCTTGCAATGCCTCTCGGTATGCAGCTTTGTAATCGCCATCGCCACGGTGATGCGAATAACCGAGTTGGCGATGAAGGTTGATCCGTATTGCTGCAACAGGCTGTTCCAAGACTTTCAAACCTTCCGCATACGCAGCCGCCGCTTCGTCAATCTTGTTCTCCAACGTGTAAGCATCCCCCAAATACCCTCGCGCAATGGGTGTCAGCGGATGCTCATTGGGCCAACTCGCCTGCCCCAGCGCCTCGCGCATGGCTTCGCCTTCGCCCGTGGCGTATCGCAGCTCGGCCAGCACCAACGCCAGCGCGCGGCGGTCGTCATCGGTCTCCAAATCGGCCGCCAGCGCATTGCGAAACAGCTCCAATGCCAGCGGCCCTTGTCCGCGCGCACGCTCGGCCCCGCGATGCGGCACCCACAACCGCACGGCCAGCGTGGGGCGGTTGGCCGTAATGTAATGCGAGGCCGCAAACGTATATTGACCGCGCTCCTCGCGCACCAGCGCCGCCGCCAAGTGGGCTTGCTGGCGCGCATCGGCGCTCATCTGCCGCAGCACAAACTCGCGCGCAAAGGCCGCCACCAGCAGGCCACCCCGCCCGTCATCATCCACCAACCCGCGCTGGCTCAGCACATCCAGCATGGCCTGCACTCCGGGCTGCGACCAGGCATCGCGCGGAGCCACATCCCGAAAAACCGCCAGCCCACCCAACAACCGCCGCTCATTGCCCGTCAGCTTGCCCCAAATGCGCCCCAGCATGGCCTCGGCGCTGATGGCGGTGCCCATCTTGCCCAGCACATCGCGCACGCTTTCGCCGGTGCGTTGCAACACGGCAAACATGCGGATGAGCGCGGGGTTGCCGCGCGTGGCGCGCAACAGTTGCGCCTTCTCCTCTGCCGAGAGATAGAACACGCTTTCCTGCGTCAGCAAGTCGTCCAAATCGTCGGCGCTAAAGCCATCCAACGTAAACACGTGGTGTGGGTCAATCCGATCCAGCATCACCCGTTGCCCCATCAACACCAACGCAACGCTGCCGCACAAGCCCTCCAGAAAATGTTTGATGCGCGTGTGCTCTTGCAACTCCAACCGCAACACTTCCAACTCGTCCACGCAAATCAGCGGGGCAATGTTCTTCGCTTCCAGCTCGGCCAGGTCTTTGCGGATCAAGCCCGAGATCAGCGCGTCATCGCTCAGCTTGCCTTCCTCGGCCACCAACTGGCTCCAGGTGTTGCCCGCGCCCAGCCCGCGCAAAAAATAGCCCAGGGTTAACACCAGGCTCAGCAAGCGGTCGTTGAGTTCGGGGCGCAGCGTAAACCACAGCACCTGCGGGCGGCCCCACTCTTGGGCCAACGCATAGCCCACGCTGGTTTTGCCCATGCCGCTGGGGCCGGTCAGGGCCACCGGTTGGGTTTCGCGCAGCGCCGCCATGCCCGTGTTGATGAGGCTGCGCCGACCAATGACGCTGCGCGCACCCGGCCACTCGGCGCGCATGGGGGGCAGCACTTGCTGGCCCAGGTGTTGCGCAATGGCGGCGGTGCCTTCGCGCAACTCACGCATCAATGTGGGCTTGGATCGAAACAGCTTGTGGCTGAGGGCAACCGCGCGGTTTTTCTTGCGGCTAAATTCGGGGTCGAGGTAATACAGCGCAAACAGTTCGCGCTGCGGTGCATCCAATGCATGAATGGCCTGGGTCAGCAGCGCACTCAACACCTGGCCACGCCCAGTGGGGGTGTCCACATCGGCCTGGCCCTCTAACGCCTCGCCCAGAAAATAGGGCGCAGCCAATGGCGACTGCGCGCCCAGATGCGCCGCATCGCCCACATGGTCGAGGGCGTACTTCACCGCTTCGATAAACGCATTGCCGCGCAGGCCATCATCTGTGGCGCGGGCCGCGTTTGCCGAGGTGTTTTTCTTGGGGCGCTTTTTTGCGCCTTGCGTTGTGTGTCGTGCCATTGTTTGACAAAAGATTGTTGGGCAGGCACCTCGGAACCCCCGCCCCCTAAAGGGGAGTTGTAGATTTTGTCAACAACTCAACACTCAGGACTAAGCGAGCAAAATTGGTCCAGAGCGCCATGTATAAGTAGCAGAGGTTGTCAGCGACTCCCCTTTAGGGGTCGGGGGTCCAGCTCGCCAGCAAGCGTCAAGATTTTCTAAATTCTGATACCTAATGACCTAAACAGGACACCTGCATTCAACTGATTCCAATAGAATCTGCAAGCGGAGGTTCAATCATGTCAGACAATAGCTCGAATAATCATAACGATCAGTCCCCTATTTTTCGCACGCGCATTGAACAACGGTTTAAGGAGAAGCTGGAGGAAGAAGGCTTGCCCTTGCCCATTGCCGAGGACGGCGCCTGGTACTTCAGCGCCAATTTTGGGCAAACGCCTAACGACGCACCCCTGGGTTATTTGCGCCGCTACGAGAAAGGCGATGTGGTGCTGCACCCACACGCCGAGACCCTCGTAACCGGCCAGGTGGTGGGCGATGTGCGCTTTGAGGGAGGCCGCGCGCTCTTCGGCGGCAACGGCCACATCGAGTTTCACATCACCCAGGCGCATGTGCAGGCGCTGGACGAGCCAAAGCT
>JAYTNY010000270.1:0-2643 GCA_043748055.1 Roseobacter sp. | reverse complement strand
TAGAGTAAATCTACGACTCCCCTTTAGGGGTCGGGGGTTCTTTGTTTAGCAACGCTGCTCGACAGAAAATCTAGCGATAGCGATTCATCTCTTCCTGCAACCCATCCGCCATTAAGTTGAGGCCAACGACGAGAGAGGCTGTCGCCAGCGAGGCAAACATGGCATCCCACACATGCCCTGCCTGAATAAATTTGCGGCCCGAGTTGACGATGCTTCCCCAGTCCGGCGAGGGCGGCGGCAGGCCCAGGCCCAAGAAGCCCAGCGTGCCGATGGCGAACACGGCATAGCCGATGCGCAACATGGCATCAATCAAAATAGGCCCGCGCGCGTTGGGCAAAATTTCTACGAACATGATGTACCAGGGGCTTTCGCCCCGCGTCTGCGCGGCGGCGATGTAATCGCGCGTCTTAATATCCAACGTGAGGCTGCGCACCAGGCGGGCAATGCCCGGCGCGCCTGCGATCACAATCGCCAGCACCACGTTCACCGCGCTCGGTCCCAACGCCGCCAGAATCACCAAGTACAAAAGGATTTGGGGGAAGGCCAGCAGTGCATCCAAGAAGCGCATGATGACTTCATCAGCCAGACCGCCGAAGTAGCCCGCCATCAACCCCAGCGCGCCGCCAATCAACACAGCCAGCAACACCGAGATGGGTGCCAACGTGAGAATGATGCGTGAGCCGTGCGCAATGCGCGCCCATAAATCGCGGCCCTGCCTATCGGTGCCCAACCAATGTTTGGCGCTGGGGGCTTGCAATTGCTCACCGCGAAACGATTCCTCCCAACCATAGCGGGCCAGCAGTGGCGTAGTCTTAAAGTTTTTGCCACCCACCCAGCAGGCCGGGTTGATGATGCAGTCGTCGGCGAAGAGCGCCATGATGACCCAAAATAGAACGATGGCAAGGCCGACCATTGCCACTTTGGAGCGCGTAACTAGGCCAAGCGCCGCGCCAATGCGCGAGGGTTTGCGGGCGGCGGGCAGGCTGGGGAGTGGGTTTGCTGTTGCCATGTTGGTGAATAGTGATTAGTGAGTGGTGATTAGTGATTGGCGACTCACCAATCACTAATCACCATTCACCAGGTTACGCATAGCGAATTCTTGGATTGATATATGTGTAGATGAGATCGGCGAAGAGTTGCGTGCCGACGGCGATGATGACGAGCGACATGGCAGCAGCTTCAACAGCGAACACATCTTTGGAGAGGGCCGACTCCAGCACGTAGCGACCCAGGCCGGGGAAGCCGAACAGCGTTTCGACGACGACGATGCCGCCGATCAGCCAATTGACATGCAAGATGATGATGGTGATGGGCGCCATGAGCGCGTTGCGCAGCGCATGCTTGAAGACGATGCGCCACTTGGGCAAGCCTTTCAGGGTAGCGGTGCGGATGTAGTTGGTGCGCATTACCTCCACCATGCTGGCGCGGGTGATGCGCAGCACGTAACCTAGCTCAATTAGCATGAGGGTGATGACGGGTAGCACCAGCATGGATGGGTTGGAGAAGATGGAAGTGTCGCTGGTCACCACCACTGCGCCGGGGAACCACTTGAGCCACGAGGCGAAGATGACGATGAGAAAAACACCGCTGGCGAATTCGGGGGTGGCGGTGGCAACCAGGCTGGTAATAGATAGAAGACGATCAATGAAGCGCCCCTCGTTCAAGCCCGCCATCAACCCCAAAAACAACGCCAACGGCATGACGATGACGAAGGCGATGCCGCCCAAGAACAGCGTGTTGCGCAGGCGTGGCAGCAAAATGTTGGCGACCGGTTTGCGGGTGATGAACGACACACCGGGGTCGCCGCGCACCAGGCCGTATTGCAGTGGGATGTATTGGGTGGGCGCGCCTTTTGTGGGCTTCCACGAGGCAGAGGTGAGTACCCATTCCTCGCTTTGTGAACCCTTCACCCACATGGCGGCACGGCTCTCTTTGTCTATGCCCCAAAATATATCGAAGCCGTTTTCTTTGCGCCAGGCATCGTCGCCTAGTGTCACCTCTTTGCGTGTGCCATCGGCCTGGCGCTCGATGCGAATTAGGGTGTTGCCATCTTCGGTGTAGTTGCGATACAGCGCGCCGTTGGGCAACACGCCCCACCAACCCGTCTGGTTCGTCGTCTCGTCGTAAATGCGCGTGACGGGCGTGCCAATTTTTTGAGCGGCCTGCCACTCGCTACCCAACAGCCAGCGGATGTAGCGCGTAACCACCGATTGGTCTAAGCCGTTCTGCGCATTAAACGACGCTTTCTGTTGCGGCGTAATGGTGTTGCCGAGGGAGTTCACGGCCAAATCGCCCGGAGCAATTTCGGAAATGGCAAAGATCGCCATCGAAACAAACAGGAGGGTGAAGATGAGGAAGAAGATACGGCGGATGAGGAATTTGAGCATGAACCTGAATACCTCAACTGAGAAGCATCCTGAGCGTAGTCGAAGGATGCGCACTATGTTGAGCTTGGCGAGCGAAGTTCCACTTGAGAAGTTCTGCCATGGCCGCATCCTTCGACTACGCTCAGGATGCTTCGAGCGCGGGTTCGTATAAGAGGGATTGGAGATTAGAGATTGCAGCAAGCGAATCTCATAATCTCCAATCTCTAATCTCTAATCTCTAATCTCTAATCTCTAATCTCTAATCTCTAAATGGCTG
>JAYTNY010000269.1:0-13776 GCA_043748055.1 Roseobacter sp. | reverse complement strand
GCCATCGCCAGCGTGATGGAGGCGACCAAGATGCCAGGGACAAAACTCGTGGCGGCCATCAGCCTGTGCGTGGCCGAGACGGCGGGGCTGACCGAGGAGATGATCCCCGCGCAAGTAAATGGTGTGGACACGATTCTGGTGCGTGTGCCGGCCTATGCCATTCACTCGCACCCGGAGGCGAAAGACGTTGCCATCAACGCACTGCTGAAAAAATTTGTGGTGCCCAAGATGGAAGTGACGACGGACGGCGTAGAGAAGCCGCTCACGTTTGACGGGAGCAACGCCGACGAAGAATCGCTGAAGAAGAAAGTCATCATGCTGGGCGAGGTGTTCCCGGCAGACCCGCTGACGATTGACGCGGTGCTGAAGAAGATGGGCAGCGGCTTGGCGGCGAACTTGCCCTCGCGCAATTTGGATGATTACAAGCTGGCGGGCAAAGTTGGCGCGATTGCGGCGGTGCATCCCTTTTACAACGCCACCGTAGCCACGCTGCGTACGGCGGGCGTGCCCATTATTTCCGGTGCGCCGGTGGGGCCGGAAGGCACGTATGCGTGGATCAAAGCTATCGGCAATGCATTGAAGTTGAACAAAGAGCTTGTTGAGCAAGTAGCCGCCGATGAGCGCGATAAGTGCAAGGCTCTGATTGCCGCGATGCCGCTGAAGGGCAAAGTGCATGTATGTGGTTACGAAGGCAACGAGCTAACCTATGCGCGCTTGCTGGTGGAGGCCGGGGCGCAAGTCCCCTACATCAGCACCTCCATCAACAAAAACCTGTATACCGCCGCCGACGAAGCCTGGCTAAAAACACGCGGAACCCAAGAGATCATCTACCAAAAATCATTGGAGCAGGACACGCGTGCGCTGGACAAGTATTCGCCCGATCTGGTGCTAGGCACAACGCCCTTAAGCGCCGAGGCCAAGAAGCGCGGCATCCCCGGCATGTACTACACAAACATGCTCAGCGTGCGGCCTTTGTTTCTGAGCGCCGGTCTGGCAGGCACGATTCAGATGATTGCCGATGCGATGCACCGCGCCCCCCGCTACGAATGGATGCGCGAGTTCTTTGAAGGCGCAAAGGCCGAAGGTGCGGCCAAGCCTGTGAATACGATGGATTGAAATGAACAAGCCTAAACAAGAAACGCTCGCACTGGAAATCCCAGTTCAATGGTTAAATGAATTTGAGGCAGCAGCACGGCGCCCCTTAAAACTGCGGATGCGATATGCATTCATCAAGACCTATAAACCAGTGCTTGATGACGTGAGCTATCGCTCGTTCGAGACAATGGCGGACTATCGCCGCTGGTGTGAAGAAAATCTGCCGGATTGGTTGGGCTATGGGTGCATTTGAGTACCGACAGGCCGAAGAAATCCGGGACGTGTTTGCCCGGCATCAGGTGCGCTATCTGTTCATCGGAAAATCTGGGGCGATTATTCTGGGCTTTCCCGACACAACCCAGGATGCGGATGTGTTTGTAGATCGCTCTAAAGCAAATGGTCTGGCATTGGTGGCATCGTTGGCTGAATTGGGATTTGACTTGACCGAGGCTGCTCAAAAAGACATCATTCGCGGCAAGGATTTTGTTCAACTAAAGAATGGGCCGTTCGATTTGGATTTGATTTTTGCGCCGGATGGCATTGAGCAGTTTGATGAAGCATGGCAACGCCGAGTAGAAGTGGATGGTTTCTTTGTGTGTCACCCGGATGACATCATCGCTAGCAAAACCGCGACCAACCGTGTCAAAGATCGTGAGTCGTTGCCTCGGCTTCGGTCGTTCCGTGAGTATTGGTTGCGCAAGCAACTTGACCAAGATGAAAAGAAATGACAGAAGTGACTAACGCCTCAGAAACCTTGATTCCAAGCGGTGGCAAGAAGCACGCCCCCATCCAACTCATCCGCGACTTGGAAAGCACCAGCGGCTATTGGGCCGCCGTGTGGACGATTTGCTGCCTGCCCGATGCGCATGTGATTTGCGATGCGCCGATTGGCTGCTTTAACTTAGTAGGCACGGCTGTGCCGGATTACACCGACGCCGTGCCGCACATCGAGAACCTGACCCCCAGCGTGATGCGCGAGCAGGAAGTGACCATGACTGGCACGGCCCCAGCGGTGCGGCGCGTGGTGGATGCGTTGCGCGAGATTCACCCCGACCGCGAGGTCATCGTCGTCAGCACCGCCGAGAGCGAGATGATCAGCAGCGATCATGGCGATTGGCTGGGCCGCATGGAGCAACCGGTGCCGTTCTTTTGGAGCAAGTCTTTGGAAGGCGATGAATACGAAGGCCGCGAACGTGTGCTGGTCTGGCTCTATAAAAACTTCGGCGCACCCGATGCGAAATACCGCAAGCCGGGAAGCGATAAGCCATTAGCGATAAGCGATAAGCTCGTGAACATTGTTGGGCCGACGATGGGTTGCTTTAACTCCCCCTCGGATTTGCACGAGGTGAAGCGGCTGATTGAGGGCGCGGGTGGCGTGGTGAATCTGGTCTACCCGGTGGAATGTAAGTTGAGCGACACGCCGCGCTTGGCCGAGAGCGCCATCAACGTGGTGATGTACCACGAGTTCGGCGAGGCGCTGGCGAAAGAGCTAGGCAAGCCGTATTTGTTTGCGCCGATGGGGATTCAGGAGACGACGGACTTCATCACCAAATTGGGTGAGGTGTTGGGCACCCGCGAACAAGCGGAAGCCTTCATCGCCAAAGAAAAGAAAACCACACTGTCGGCACTGTGGGATTTGTGGCGCGGCCCGCAAGGCGATTGGTTTGCCACGACGGAATTTGCGGTGGTGGCGGGCAAGACCTATGCCGATGGCCTCGTGAAATTGCTGGCCGATGAGTTGGGCATGAAGTTGCAGTTTGCGGCGGCACGCCCGTACCAACCCGGCACGATGGACAACATCGCCATCCGAGAGACGTTGCACAAGAAGCAACCCGGCTTTGTGTTTGGCAGCTTGAACGAGAAAATTTATCTCACCGAAGCAGGCGCGAAGGCTACCTTCTTTATCCCGGCGGCGTTCCCTGGCGCAACCGTGCGACGCGCGCTTGGTACGCCGTTTATGGGATACAGCGGCATCATCTTCATCGTGCAGGAAATGGTGAATCGGTTCTACGAGATCGTGTTCAACTTCTTGCCCTACGACAATGTGAAAGATGCCGGTGGCCTGAAGGACATCAGCAGCACGTTGACGGCAGCACGCAATTTGGTGTGGAAGGACGATGCCCGCGCGCAGATGGAGACCCACCTCGAAAACATCCCGTGGCTCAGCCGCATCAGCGCCACCCGCGAATTGCGCACGGGCGTGGAGCAATACGCGGTGAAGAACAACTTGAATGAAGTGACGATTGACGTGGTGGAGAAGGCACTCGCAAGTGCGTGACGAATGTTTTTTCGCGGAGGTGCGGAGAGAGCGGAGATACGGAGAATTTTTGTTTGATCTCCGTCCCTCCGCTTCCTTCGCACCTCCGCGAAAGAGAAGACTGAGGTGATACCAAGCCATGAAAACAGTTGATACGTACGAAACCGCCCTCCAAATGGCCTTGCCCGACCGCGCCATTGATGCCGACAAAATCCCCTGGGTGCCGCAGGGCAACAGTGGGCGCGTGTGGTTCAAGCCATTACGCTTCGATCTGACCACCGGCAAGTGGATCAACTTGATTCGCATGGCTGGCCCAGGCAAGATCAACCGCCACAAACATGCGGGTGGCCAGGTGATTGGCTATTGTGTGCAAGGCTGCTGGCATTACTTGGAAAAAGACTGGCAGGCCAAACCTGGCACACTGATCTACGAGCCACCCGGTGATGTTCACACGCTGGTCGTGGATGGCGACGAAGGCATGACTACGCTCTTTATCATCGAAGGCACCATTCAATACTTGGATGACAACGACACCGTGATTTATCAAGACGATGTCTTCACCAAGATGCAGTACTACTTGGACTATTGCAAGGCGCAAGGGATTGAGCCGCTGGACCTTTGCTATTAGTGAATGGTGATTAGGGGTTGTGAATCACCAATCCCTAATCACTATTCACCCTTCACCAATGACCCTCACTGCCTTCAACCTCTCCAACAAAGTCGCCCTTGTTACCGGTGCTGCGCAAGGCTTGGGGCAGGGCATGGCGGTGGGATTGGCGGAGGCGGGTGCAGACGTAGCCGTGCTGGATGTGCGGCCTGCCGTGGAGACGCAACACCAAATTGAGGCGTTGGGCCGCAAATGCTTTGTCATCCAAAAAGATTTGCGCGGGCTAACTGCGGATGGCGCTGCCGAGATCATTCAATCTGTTGTAGCTGCGTTGGGCCGTTTCGATATTCTGTTCAACAACGCAGGCATCATTCGCCGTGCTGCCGCCTCAGAATTTACTGAGGAAGATTGGCATGCCGTGCTCAGCATCAACCTCAGCGCCTCGTTCTTTCTGGCGCAGGCAGCGGGCCAGCATTTTCTGGCGCAACAGCAAGCGGGCAAGATCATCAACACAGCCTCCATGCTCTCGTTTCAGGGCGGTTTGTTTGTGCCCAGCTACACCGCTGCCAAGAGCGCTATTGCGGGCATCACCCGCGCCCTAGCCAACGAGTGGGCCAAACACGGCATCAACGTCAACGCCATCGCCCCGGGCTATTTCGAGACGGATGTGACGGCGGGCATTCGCAACGACCCGGCCCGAACGCAGAATGTGCTGGCTCGCATCCCCGCGGGCCGCTGGGGCAAGCCGGAGGATTTGAAGGGTGTGGCGGTGTTTCTTGCCTCGTCCGCAGCGGACTATGTGCATGGCGCGGTGGTTCCGGTGGATGGTGGGTGGCTGAGCAATTAACAGCAAGGTAGGGTGTCAAGCAGTGTGGATTCCAGGCTTTAGCCGGTTAGTAACGCTTGCACATAGCTTGTAACCGGCTGAAGCCTGGAATCCATCTCTTAGCCTACTGCACATACCCAATCCGCTGCCAACCAAAACGGCGCGAGACACGCAGGTGCGTTTGAAAGCGGCAACACTTCTTCAGCCAAGTTCAGACCCAACACCTCACGCATCCAACTGCGCCGTGCTTGAATACGCGCCCACGCCTCCGGGAAATTTGTGGCAAGGTCGGCACGCAAATTCGCATCGGCCATTGCCACGGTGTCCTCGCAGTTCAAGGCCCAGCCGTTGGGCATGGGCGCGGGAATAATGTCGCATTGCAAGGCCATGCCACTGCCCAGTTGCTCGGTGCTGCCGGGCCGGATGGGCGAATGTGTCCACTCATCTATTGAGACGAGGTGGCCGGGGTTCAGCGCAGGCTTCCAGCTTGCGCCTGCCAGCGCGTTCATCACAGCGCTGTTCATGGCATCGCCCGTTACGCCGATGCGCAAGGTTTGCCACCAGGTGGCGATGGCGTTGTAGTACGGCAAGGCCACCTGCTGCACAAACGCCTCGTCTGGCTCGGCGCGCAACAGGCCCGCGCGGGCACACAGCGAGCCCCAGTAATTCACCGCGCTGCTCATGCCATCGCCATAGCGCAGGGTGCGCGGGCCGGGGCTACGCAGGCCAATTACCGGCGTATCTGGCCCCGCCGAGTTGAGCATGGGGTGGCAGCCATACGGCAGGCCAGCGTGCTGAAAAAGTTGCGCGGCGGCCTCAAACTCGGTTTGGCCTGGGCGTGCGCCGCGCACCACGCGCTGCACGGCGTTGCTGGTGTGCATAGCCGCCCACTCGAATGCGGCAAGCTGTGCGGCGCTGTTGTGCGATTTAAGCCCATGCGTGGGATGCATGAGCAAATGCGTGATGTCAATGAGTACGCCATCACCCACCACGCGCTGAACATGACGCAAGATGTAGGCAGGCACAAAGGCTGGTGCGCTGGGGTCATCGTCTTCGCTGGCTTCGAGGTATTTCCAGCCGACGCAGCCCACACGTTGGCCCTTGCCTATGCCGAGGTTGCGCAACACTGCATCCAAGCGCGGCGTCTCGCCCCGCGGCTGGCCCATCAGGCTGAGCGATTGGCACAACACAAATTCCAGCGCGGGTTTGGCCTGAGAGGTGTAGCCCATGCCCTCGTTGCCCAGAATGAGGGCGCGCTTGTTGCGGCTCAGTAGCAACAAAGCCTCCTCAAAGCGTGGGTCGAAGTTTGTTAAGAACGCCAGATTGGCGGTGTGTTCACGGTCGGCATAGACCAGCACCCAATCGCAGCCGTCATGGCTGGCGTTTTCGAACAGCGTGTTTAGTCGGTCTTCGTATTCGTGCGTTGGCACGCTAGGTGGTGCGCCGGGGGTGGGCAGTTCGGGTAGAGGGATGGATTTGAGGATGATGTTCATGTGGGCATTGTGGCATTGTGTTGGCGAGGGATCAAATCCCTTCAAGGAATTTGATCCCTGATTGCTAGGCCACAACTCAGCCTGCGTTCAATTTGAATTGAGCTTTGTGCGGACAATACCGCGCATGGCTAAATCTCGCTTGGGCAGCTTTTCTGCTTTCCTGTTGATGGCGCTTGTGTTAGTGACCGCTTGCAACGCAACCGATACGCCGCAACCGATGACGGCACAACCCCAAATCGCAATCACAATGTTTGCGCCCACCGCAACACCCATCCCCACAACCCCGCCGGAGTCGGTGGCGCAAGCTGCACAAGAGGGTGTGACAGACGTAAGCAATGCGCCCGCCCCAGCCGCCACTGCTCTGCCGCCCGCACAGCCACTGACGATTGAGGCCATGCGCCAGCGCACCTACCCCGGCAGCGACCTGGTGATTGAGCTGACGCTGACCCCCGGCAGCAACTACAACCGCTACTACGCCTCCTATTTATCTGATGGGCTGAAGATTTTTGCGCTGTTAACCGTACCGCGTGCGCAAAAACCAGCGACGGGCTTCCCCGTCGTCGTTTTTAATCACGGCTTTATTCCGCCCGATGTCTACAAGACCACCGAGCGCTACGTGGTCTACGTGGACGCATTCGCCCGCAATGGTTACATCGTGCTGCGCTCAGACTATCGCGACCACGATCAATCTGAGGGCGAGGCGCGCGGCGGCTATGGCTCGCCAGATTACACGGTGGATGTGTTGAACGGGCTGGCTTCGGTGAAGCGCTACAAAGATGCCGACCCGAACCGCGTCGGCATGTGGGGCCATTCGATGGGCGGGCACATTACGTTGCGCTCGATGGTAGTGACCAAAGAAATTAAGGCTGGGGTGATTTGGGCGGGCGTGGTGGCCTCGTATAGCGACATGTTGAACAACTGGCGCAGACCCAACGCTGCAACCAACCCACCCATTGATGTGACGCCCTCACCGGGCCGTCGCTGGCGTCAGGAGTTTGTAGAGCAATACGGCTCGCCAGAGAGCAACCCAACGTTCTGGAATGCCATCTCGCCCATCACGTTTGTGAGCGATGTCGCGCCGATCCAAATTCACCACGGCACCAACGATGCCGATGTGCCGATTGCGTTTTCGGACTCACTGGTCGCCAGCTTAAAAACAGCCAATCGCACCTACGAGTACTTCATCTACAAAGGCGACAACCATAATTTGAGCGGCAACTTGGGTCTGGCATTACGCCGCTCGGTGGCGTTTTTTGATAAGTATGTGAAGGGTGCGTAGCTTGAGTACGCACCTTCCTCTAGACCTGGTAGGTTTTGAACGTGACAGATCAACGCACGCTGTGTTCAAAACCTGCCAGGTCTCGTCGTGTTCGAACTCAGCGCGCATAGGCGTACTTTAGCGTCGAGCGTATAGTCGGTACAAAACCTATGCAAGAAGTTCCCGACTTCCTCCACGCCCTCCGCAAAGACCTACGCGGCGAGGCCCACGCCGACGCGATGACCAAATCGCTCTACGCCACCGACGCCAGCAATTACCAAGTCGAGCCGCTCGCCGTCGTCATGCCCAAAGATAAAAATGATGTGATCGCTACGCTGAAATACGCTGCGCAATTTAACTTGCCGGTGTTGCCGCGCGGCGGCGGCACTAGCCTGGCAGGTAGCACGGTGGGCCGGGCTGTCATTCTGGATATGAGCAAATACATGCGCAGCGTGATCTCGGTGGATGCCGAAGCCATGCGCGCACGCGTGCAACCGGGCGTGCCGCTGCAAGTGCTAAACAATCAGCTTGCGCCCCACGGCTTAAAGTTTGGGCCCGACCCGGCTAGCGCGGTAGCTTGCACATTGGGTGGCATGATCGGTAATAACAGCACTGGCTCGCATTCGATTTTGTATCGCATGACCGCCGACAACCTGCACGCCACCGATGTGGTGCTGAGCGATGGCACGCTGACGCGCTTTGAGCCGACGGCGCGCCGCGAGATTGGCACAAAGATTACGAGCGCCCGCAGCCCGCTTGAGGCGATGATTTGGCAAAGTGTGCCGGTGATGATTGAACGCGCCCGCGCCGCGTTGGATGCGCGTCGCCCGGACACCTGGCGGCGCTGCGGTGGCTATAACCTGGATCGGTTGTTGAGCAATGCCACTGCTCGGAGCGCGGCGCTGATTACAGCGCAAAGCGCTCCGAGCAGTAATGATTACATCAACTTCGCCGAGTTAATCTGCGGCAGCGAAGGCACGCTGGCTGTGCTGACCGAGGCCGAGCTAAAGCTGGTGCCGCTGCCCAAACAAACTGCCATCGTGTTAGTCGCGTTTGATGACTTGAACGCCAGCCTGGAAGCAGTGCCGCCGATTTTGGAATCTGAGCCGAGCGCAGTGGAACAACTAGACCGCTTCTCTATGCAGATGCAGCGCGAGGCGGGCGGCGAATACAGCATCGCCAACTTTATTGGCGCGGATGATCCAGACTCGGTGCTGATTACCGAGTTCTACGGCGAGAGTGACGCCGAACTGCAAGCCAAGATTGGCAAGCTGGAAGAAATTTTGGCGCGCACCGGCGCACGCCATCGGGTGTATCGCTTCACCGATGCCCCATCCCAGAAAGCGGTATGGCAAATGCGCAAGGCCCAGGCTGGGCTGCTGGCCCGCCAGCGCAGCGAGTGGAAGCCGCTGAACTTTATCGAGGACGTGGCTGTGCCGGTACAGCACTTGGCGGCCTACATCCGCGATATTACGCGGGTGGCAGACGAGATGGGCCTGAAGCTGACGATGGGTGCGCATGCCAGCGCGGGCTGTTTGCATGTGTTGCCGTTTGTAAATCTTAAAAAGCAGGAAGACATAGTTAAGATGCGGCGCATTGCCCAAGCCGCCGCCGAGTTGGTGCTGAATTACAAGGGTGCGATGAGCAGCGAACACGCCGACGGCCACGCCCGCAGTTGGCTAAACCGACATGTGTTTGGCGAGGAAATTTACGCCGCGTTCAAACAAGTGAAACGAGCCTTTGACCCGCACAACTTGATGAACCCCGGCAAGATTGTGGACGGCCCGCCGATGGAAGAAAATCTGCGCTTCGGCCCAACCTACAAACCTCAAACTCAACCTCAAACTGTATTTGATTGGTCTGCCGAGGGTGGCATCGTCAACGCCATCGAACAATGCAGCGGGGTGGGGTATTGCCGTAAGGTAGACAGCGGCACGCTGTGCCCCAGCTACATGGTGACGTTGGATGAGCGTGATAGCACACGAGGCCGAGCCAATGCCTTGCGCAACGCGCTGAGCGGGCGCTTGCCGAAAGATGCATTATTTTCTGATGACATGCGCAGCGTGCTGGATTTGTGTGTGGGTTGCAAGGCCTGCCAAAGTGAGTGCCCCTCCAGCATCGACATGGCGCGCATCAAGAGCGAATGGCAGCATCAGTATCACCAGCAACATGGCTTAAGTTTGGGGGAGTGGGTGTTTGCCAACATGCCGCGCCTGGGCGAATGGCTAAGCCATGTGCCGCCGTTGGCAAAATTTGCGAATGGCTTGCTGGATGCTGAACTCTTCGCGGCCCCCATCAAAAAAATACTGGGTGTGGCGCAACAGCGCGATTTGCCGAAGTTTGCGGAGAAGGGAATGGGGATTGGGGAATGGGGAATGGGGATTGGTGAATCCCCATTCCCCATTCCCCATTCACTAGTCGTCCTGTACCTCGACACCTGGTCGCGCCACCACTACCCACACATTGCGCAGGCGGCGTTTGAGGTTTTGAGCGCAGCAGGCTTTGATGTCGTTGTGCCGAAGTACGCGTGTTGTGGGCGAACCTACATCAGCAAAGGGCTGTTGAACGACGCACGCGAGGCCGCCGATGCCGTTATAGAAACGCTGAGCGAATACGTCTCGCAGGGCATTCCCATTGTGGGCCTCGAACCCTCGTGCATTCTGTCCTTCCGCGATGAATACCCATCGCTCAGCACGCATGCGCAGCGGCATTTATTGGCGAAACAGTCCTTCACGTTTGAGGAATTTGTCGCCAAACATGCAAAGAAATTTGAGACAGTATTACAGCATGGCAGCACAGCCCAAGTGTTGCTGCACGGCCACTGTCACCAAAAAGCACAAGTAGGAACTAAGCCCGCGCACATGGCGTTACAGCTTGCGGGCTGTGTTGTCACTGAGGTGGACTCGGGTTGCTGTGGCATGGCGGGGTCGTTTGGCTATGAAGCCAATCACTATGCCATCAGCACCCAAATGGCCGAGCGCGCCTTGTTGCCCGCAGTGCGCAACGCCAACGAGGACACATTGATCGTGGCGGCAGGTGTCAGCTGCCGCCAGCAGATCAAAGATTTGTCGGGGCGTACCGCGCTGCACCCTGCTGAGGTGTTGCGGCAACGGCTGGTTTGATGAACAGAAACTCTACTTTCTCACCAACGGCAAATACACCGCCATCCTTGTCCTCTTACTCACCGTTACCAGCGTTTGCGCCGTCACCGACCCTCGGCCATTGCTCGCCATTACCACCGCCGTGTACATCCCCGGCGCGGCATACGCGTGCGTCACGCTCACATCGCCGCGCGTAGGGGCCAACTGCCGCTCAACGCCATCGCCAAAGTCCCAGGTATAAACCACGTTGCTACCCGCCATCGCCGTCGCGGTAAACGTCGTCGTCTTGCCCAACGTCGTCGGGCCGTCATGCGTCGCCGTCAACCCACTGATGCCAATGTCTAATACCCGAATCACCACTACATCCGGCGTGGCATCTGCCAGCCCGCGCGCGTCGGTCACGGTCAGCGTAAAGGTCAACACCGCAGGCGCACCCAGTGCCACAAAATGCGGTGAGACATCTGTCGGATTGCTCAGCACCACGCTCGGCCCGCCCGTCTGTCGCCAGAAATAGCTCAGTGGGTTGTGGCCGTCTTCGTCGCCACTGGTTGTGCCGTTCAATTGCACCGTGCCGCTTACCGACACGGTCTGATCTGCGCCCGCATCCGCCACCGGGGCCTGGTTCACCACACTCACTGTTGTTGTCTCAGATGCCTGTCCCGATGTATTGCTCGCCACCACCGTCGCTGTAAGCACCCCTGCGCTTGGATACACATGGCTCACATTTGCCCCTGTCATCACCGGCGATCCATCCCCAAAGCTCCAGATGAACACCACGCCCGTGCCGCCCGTCACACTCGTCGTCAACAATGTGGTTTGGCCCAGCGTGGTCGGGCTGCTGCTCTGCACCGTCAGTCCACCAATTGGCAAGTCCAACACATTCACCACCACCTCATCGGGTGTGTCATCAACCAACCCGCGCGCGTCAGTCACGGTCAACGTAAACGTCAACACGCCCGTCGCATTCGGTGCTGCAAATGATGGCGCAGCCGTGTTGGCCCCGCTCAAACTCACCACCGTGCCGCCGGTCTGCACCCAGCCAAATGCCAATGGCAAATGGCCATCGGGGTCGCTGCTGGCACTGCCGTCCAAACTGATGAGCGACTCAATCAGCCCACTCCCATCCGCACCCGTATCTGCCACAGGTGCCAGGTTCACTACACTCACCCCCGCGTTGCCAAACGCGCCGCCCGAACCATTGGTCGCAGCCACCGTCGCCGTAAAGGCACCCGCAGCCGGATACACATGGCTCACCATCGCGCCCGTGATCCCAGGGCTGCCATCGCCAAAGTCCCATGCATAAACCACGTTTGTGCCTGCGCTCACGCTGGCCGTCAGCGTCGTGGTCTGGCCCAGCGTGGTGGGGCTGCTGCTTTGGGTGATGAGGCCCGCAATCGGCACATCCAACACCGTCACCACCACCTCGTCGGGCGTCGCGTCTGCTGTGCCCTGTGCATCGGTCACGGTCAGCGTAAAGGTCAATACCGTCGGCACGCCAGGCGCAGTAAAGCTCGGCGAGATGGCCGCTGCGCTGCTCAGCGTCACGGTCGGCCCGCCGGTCTGCCGCCATAAATAGCTCAGCGGCATGTGCCCGTCGGGGTCATAGCTGGCCCCGCCACCCAGCGAAATCGATGTGCCCGCATAGCCTTGCGCATCATTGCTTGCATCTGCCACCGGTGCTAAATTCACAATCGTCGCCACCGTGCTGGCGTTCACGCTGCCGTTGGTGTTGGTCGCGGTCAGCACCACCGCATAGTTGCCCGCCACCGTATACACATGGGTGGCAAACGCGCCTGCCACAATGGGCGAGCCATCTCCAAAGCCCCACGTATACGTCACACCCGTGCCGCTGCTCACGCTGGCCGTGAAATACGTTGGGTCTGTTAATCGGGTCGGGCTGCTGTTGTTGGCGCTCAATCCGCTGATGCCGATGTCAATCACCTTGACCACGACCGCATCCGTGAGAACAGACCCCAACCCTTGCGAATCTGTCACGCGTAGCGTAAAGGTCAACATGCTGGCCGTGCCAGGTGCGGTAAACGTCGGCGAGGCTGCTGCCGGGTTGCTCAGCGTCGCCGCTGGCCCGCCGGTCTGCTGCCACAAATAGCTCAGCGGCAAATGGTTGTCGGGGTCGCTACTGCCTACCCCAATCAAGTTCACATTGCCCAAAATCGAGACGGTCTGATCGGCGCCTGCGTTTGCCACAGGTGCCAGGTTGGTAATCGTCACCGGTGTGGTCGCGCTCACCAAGCCTGCGCCGTTTGTGGCTGTAACAACGGCGCTGTAGTTGCCCGCCGTTGTGTAAACATGCGTCACCGTCGCGCCGTTCATCAGCGCCGTCACCGGCAAGCCATCCCCAAAGCTCCAGGCATAAAGCACGTTGGTGCCTGCGCTAATGCTGGCAGTGAACGAGGTGGCATCCGTCAGCCGTGTTGGGCTGCTGTTCGTCGCGCTCAACCCGCTGATCGGCACATCCACAATCGTCACTAACATCGCCGTGTTTGTCACGCCCACGCTGTTCGTCGCCGTCACCGTCGCGGTGTAGGTGCCCACAGCGGCATAGGTGTGCGTCACACTCGCGCCAATGCCAACGGCGCTGCCATCCCCAAAGCTCCACGCATAGGTCACGTTCGTGCCCGCGCTTACACTGGCGGTCAAGCTCGTGGCGCTGCCCAGTTGCGTCGGGCTGCTGTTGATGGCGCTCAAACCCGCGATTGGCATATCCGTCACCGTGATGGTCGCCTCATCCGGCGTAGCATCGGCCAAACCCTTGCTGTCCGTCACGCGCAGCGTAAAGGTCAGCAAGGCAGGCGTGGGCGGCGCGGTAAAGCTGGCCAGCGGCCCGCTCGCGTTGTTTATCACCACCGCAGGCCCACCGGTCTGCTGCCACAAATAGCTCAGCGGTGTGTGGTTGTCTGGGTCGCTGCTCGTGCTGCTCAGCGTCACACTGGAACTCACCGTCGCAGTCTGATCCGGCCCAGCCGCCGACACCGGTGCAAGATTTGTAATCGTCACCAGCGTCGTCACACTCAAGCTGCCCGCGCTGTTGGTCGCGGTCACAATTGCCGCGTAGCTGCCCGCCGCTGTGTAAATGTAAGTCGCGGTTGGGCCGCTCACGGTTAGCGAACCGTCGCCAAAG
>JAYTNY010000268.1:0-9375 GCA_043748055.1 Roseobacter sp. | reverse complement strand
TGCCGCACGCCAACATCGTCGCTTCGGATGTATCCGCCGACGCGCTTGCCGTCGCTAAGATTAATGCTGAACGCAACCACGTTGCGCACCAGATCAGCTTTGTGCAAAGTGATTTGTTAGAGGGCATTACTGTGCTACCGTGCGTGCTAACCGCAAATTTGCCGTATGTGACCACCGACGAGATCGAAGGCTTGCAGCCAGAGATTCAAGACCACGAGCCACGCGTGGCGTTGGATGGTGGCATGGATGGGTTAGACCTTGTGCGCAGACTACTGACGCAAATTGCGCAACGCATCCAATCATCTAATCATCCTCTACGCGCCGTGTTTCTAGAATTCGGCGCATCGCAAGGCGCAGCCGTGTTAAACCTCGCCCAAGAAATTTTGCCGTTTGCACAATCCGAGATCAAGCAAGACTTAGCTAAATTAGACCGTGTCCTGTGTATTCACTTTAAGACAGTTTGAGTTGGGAGTTTTAATCAAACCCCAACTCAAACTCCCAACCCAAACTTCCTATGGAACCCTCACCCACCCGATACGACACCCTGCGTTACAACCGCTGCGGGCGCACTGGCCTGATGTTGCCCGCCATCTCGCTCGGCATTTGGCACAACTTTGGCGGCGTAGATGCGTTTGAGAACGCCCGCGCCATGCTGTGGCGCGCGTTTGATGTGGGCATCACCCACATAGATGCCGCCAACAACTACGGCCCGCCCCCCGGCAGCGCCGAGGAAGTTTTTGGTAAAGTCCTCTCGCAAGACTTAGGCCGTTACCGCGACGAACTCATCATCAGCAGCAAAGCGGGATACAGAATGTGGCCGGGGCCATATGGCGAATGGGGATCGCGCAAGTATTTGATTGCGAGCCTGGACCAAAGCCTGAAGCGCATGGGCTTGAGCTACGTGGACATTTTTTATCATCACCGGCCCGACCCCGAAACGCCGCTGGAAGAAACCATGAGCGCATTGGACTTTGCCGTGCGCAGTGGGCGCGCGCTCTACGTCGGCGTGTCGTCCTACTCGCCAGAGCAAACACGCCAGGCCGCCAAGATTCTTAAACAACTCGGCACACCGTGCGTCATTCATCAACCGGTCTACAACATGTTTAACCGCTGGATCGAGCCTGAGTTGCTGGACGTGTTGGGCGAAGAAGGCATCGGCTGCATTCCGTTCTCGCCGTTGGCGCAAGGCTTGCTCACCAACCGCTATTTGAGTGGCATCGCAGATGGCTCACGCGCCAGCAAACCGCATGGTTTTTTGAAGGCTGCGAACATTACAGAGGACAAACTGGACAAGGTGCGCAGGCTAAACGAGATTGCGCAGGCACGCGGCCAAACCCTGGCACAGATGGCGCTGGCCTGGGTGCTGCGCGATGGCCGCGTGACCTCGGCCCTGATTGGCGCAAGCAGCCCGCAACAGATTGACGACTGCGTGGCCGCAACCAAGGCGCTGGGCTTTGCGGCAGAAGAGTTGAGCGCGATTGATGGGATTTTGGCGTAATTCAACGGCATACCCAGACCTGACAGGTCTTATGAACGCTCATGTAAACATGGCTTACAACATAAAACTCATCGCCATTGACCTAGACGGCACCACGCTGAAGCACACACCCGACGACAATTTTGTTTTCTCGCTGCGTGTCTTAGCGGCGACGAAAGCCGCCATGCAAAAAGGCGTGCGCGTGTGCATTGCCACAGGCCGCAGCGTGGTGAACACGCGTGATTTTGCGCGTACGCTGGCGGTGAACGCGCCGTGCATCCTTCAGCAAGGCGGCATCATTCACGATTACGCCACCGAGACCAATCTGTTCTCGCTCAAATTAAATCGTGAGCTGGCTTGCGAGCTAGCCGACTTAGAGCAACAGCACCCAAGCTGGCATGCCGTCGTCTATCGTGGCGATCACGTTTACATTACTGGCAAACGCTACCCGGACAGTTTTTACAGCTTAGTCGGCAACGATTCGATCATCGAGCCTGATCTGTGCAACGTTCTGCGCACGTTTGACCCGGAGAAAGTGCTGTTTGTGCTGCCCGAAGAAGAGACGCGCTCGGTGCTAAAGCTCGTCAGCGAGTTTGTGGGGCCGCGCGCCAACGTGGTGCAAAGCCACAAGCTATTTGTGGAGGTGAACCCGCTGGGCGCAGACAAGGGCGCAGGGCTGATGCGCTTGGCGGCCCACCTGGGCATCCATCAGGACGAAGTGATGGCGATTGGTGACGAGGGCAACGATGCCACCATGATTGCGTGGGCGGGCCTCGGTGTCGTCATGGCCAACGGCAACCCCATCACCCAGGCCAATGCCGATTGGATTGCGCCCACCATTGACGAAGACGGCGCAGCGGTGGCGATTGAGCGATTTGTTCTATGAAATACCTCGAACTGCGCCGCCACAGCAAGCGCGTCATTCCTGGCGAGCATCTCTCGCAGGCGGGCGTGGCGTTGGCGCGCAAGGTGGGCGAGGCCATGGGGCCGTTTGATCTAGTCATCACCAGCACATTAACGCGTGCGTTTGAGACGGTGATTGCGATGGGCTTTGCGGTGCA
This sequence comes from Roseobacter sp., assembly GCA_043748055.1. GTDB lineage: Bacteria > Chloroflexota > Anaerolineae > J036 > Brachytrichaceae > JANMVQ01. The sequence continues at coordinate 6,837 of JAYTNY010000268.1, read as the reverse complement.
AGAGCAACGCGATGACTTTTGCAGCTTTGGCGATAAAGTCGATGAGGCCATTCGCTACCCAGCGCCATTTGCGCGCTATACGCAGCAGATGAAAGAAAGCAAGCATGTGGCTCGTTACATGAAAATACAAAGCGCGTTGCTGCACGAAGTTGTGACGCAGTTAGACGATGGCAGCAGTGCCCTCATCGTCTCGCATGGCGGCGTGGTGGAGGCGGGTGCGGTGGGTTGCCTGCCGCAGTTTGATTGGGCGACAGCAGGCGACGCGGTGAGCTATTGCGAAGGCGTGCGGTTGAGCTTTGATGGCTTACGGTTTGTCAAGGTCGAGCTGTTGCGACTGGCGTAGGACAAGTAGGGGCTGGTCTGAGACCAGCCCCTACGGATCATGGATCAAGTTGCGATTGGCTTAAATTGGATTGCAACTGCGCCGAAGCGGCTCGTACCACCGCCATCACTTTTAGCACGCGGGTAAATTCTGCGGTTTCAATTTTCTGAAGCATGGCGCGCACAACCTCGCGCTGTTCGGCATGCGCCAGCGCCAGCGACCACACGCCCGCTTTGCAATAGAAGTTGCTCAGCGCATCATGCACCTCTGCCAAAATCGGCTTGGTGCCAATCGCCTCGCAAATCATCAACGCCTGCTCCAAACTGCTCAGCGTCATGGGTCGGTTATTCGTGGCGGCATACGCCTTTGCCATGTCCAGCAACAAAGTCGCCTCAAACGTCTTATCGCCGATATAGCCATCCTGTTCGGCGCAGCGATGCGTAAACAACGCCATGACAAATTGGCCCAGCGCGGATTCGGATGCGTTCATGGCAGCGTAGGCGCTGCCAACCGTTTGCATGATGAGGGTGAGGTGACGGATATTGGCGAGGTCGCATTCGGCCAGCGCTTGCTTTGCCAGCGCCAGCCCCTCATCCAAACGTCCCAGCCCAATGAGCGCGGTGGCGATGTTGTTGAGCGCGGCGTTGGCGCAGGCGGGCTTTAGTGGGATAAACAACGCGTAGGCCTGGCGGTAGCACACCAGCGCCTCCTCAAAGTGTTGGCGGCGGGCGTGTTGGGCACCTATCGCCAGCAGGCAGGTGGCTTCCAAAATGGGGTCGGCCAGTTCGTGCGCAAGGGCCAGCGTGCGTTCGCGGGCGGCTAAGGCATCCGCAAAGTTGCCCACGTGGTCGTGCACCAGCGAAACCATGTAAAGCGCGTTGGCTTCTAGCTTGGGCTCGTGGGCGACGCGGGCAACGGCCTCGGCTTGCAGGGCACGCACCAGCGCCCGCTCGGGGTGGCCGCCCACCAGGTGCAGCCAACTCAGCAGCGTCAGGCTGCGCGTCTGGCCTTGCACATAGGGCAGTTGCGCGGCCATCGCGTTGGCGCGGCGCAGGTGGCGCTGGGCCTGGGCCGGGTCGGTCTCGATGAGGATCGCAGCCAGGTCGTTCAGCGCATCGATATAGGCTGACGCGAGAGCGCCCTCGCGCTCAAATTCAGCGATTTGCGTTTCCAGGGTGGCGCGCGATGAGCCTGCGGCGGTTGTTGACATGCCCAAAAGTCTAGGGGGGTTTGGCGCAAGGCGGGCTACGGGCGGGCAACATCGCTGTGTGGATAAGCAACTAAATAGCCAATAAATACCTGCAACGCTTCTGCAACTATTGAAGTCACAGGTGCAACTGTGATACAAATCTGCCACGACGCGGCCTGAGAGAACCCTCCTTCATTGCATTCGTAGCACCGACACACAACGCTTTTCGCTGCTCTTGCCAACTCAAACTTAATTCTTTTTCGTTTTTCTTTGGAGGTATTGCTATGTTTGCACGAAAACTATCTGTTCGCGCCTTCGCCGTGGTTGCGGCTGTGGTCATCAGCTTGTCGGGTGCGGCCCAGGCGGCGTTGGCTGGCCCAATTATTCTGCCACCCGTGCGCGGCGGCATGGGGCCAATTGTGTTGCCGCCGGTGAGGTAGAGATTAGCGCGGATACCCCCGACCCCTAAAGGGGTCGGGGGTTCCGAATCCGAAAAGTGGATGTAGGTGAAGCACTCCGGCAAATGCGTGTCGGCGATGCTGTGCGGGTTCCAGGCCCAGCCAGGGTGCGGCTGCACTTCCTGGCCCTTAATCTCCAGCTTCTGGAAGCGGCCAAAGAACATGCGCCAGGTGTCGCCATCTTTGGGCGGCAGGCTGCGGCCATTTGCCAACCAGGGCATGCCCGCCCACGGAAAGGCCAGCTCCACCAGCCAGCCTTTGTCAATGTCGGTGTTGTCGTTGAGGGTGCCCTCAATTTGCACCGCTGTGCGCAGGCCCGGGAAGTCCCAATTGAGAAAGGCCCAGCGCGTGCCACGCGGGTGTGCGCCGCGCCAAAACGTTTTCACATCGTGCGGGTGATCGCCCGCGAACGAATGCACCTGCGGTGAATGCACATCGAATTCCGGCACATCAAACTTGCCGCCACGCGTGTAAGCGTCGCGCCAGATGTAGAACACCTCGTAGACCGTGCCGCGTGCGTTAATCTCAAACTCGTAGTACGTGTCACCGCCGTCGATAAACACTTCCAGGTCACTCTCGAAGAACACGAGAGAATCGCGCTCGGTCAGTTGCGCTTCCACAAACGGCTCCTCGGCCCAGAACGCCACGTAAAAGTTTTCGTCGTCCCACAGCGCGGCGGCGCGCGTGTCGAAGAAGGCCGGGCGACCGGTCACCATATCCACAAAACGCGGCGAGCGTGGCGCGTGTTGCCAGGCGGGTTTGTTGGCGTTGCCATCAATGTGGATTGGATTAGGCGTGCGGTAGCAGGTGTAGTGGGCGATATTTTCGTCGGCGGTGCCGTAGGGTTTTATAGACATGATAAAAATTGAAGGCGAAAGCTAAATAAAACACGAAGAAGCGAAGATTTATTTTCTTCGGTTCTTCGTGTTCATATTGTCAGCTCGCCGCCAACGCCGCTGCTTGCAATTGGTTGGCAATGCGCACCAGCCAGTTCACCGTTTCGGGGAAAGCGATGACGATGGCGAGGACGACGAGCTGGATGAAGACATACGGGATGGCGCTGCGATGAATGTCGGCGGTGGTCACTTCTTTGGGGGCCACGCTTTGCATGTAGAACAGCGAGAAGCCGACCGGCGGCGAGATGAACGCGATTTGCAAGTTAATGGCCATGACGATGGCAAACCACACCATCGTGTAGCCGGTATCGCTAAACGCGCCGCTCACGTTTGCCACATCCAGAATTTTGATGGCGACCGGCACGAGCAAGGGCATGGCGATGTACGTAATCTCTACAAACTCTAGGAACACGCCGAGCAGAAAGATGGCGATGTTGGCGACGATGATGAAGGCCCAGAAGCCACCCGGCAAATTGGTCAGCCACGAGTCAATCAGTTTGTCGCCACCCAAGCCGTAGAGCACTTTGGTAAACAGGGTGCTGGCGAACAAAATCATGAGAACAAGGCCGGTGGTTTTGGCAGTGGAGATGGCCGAGTCGTAGATCATGCGCCAGTTGAACTTGCGGTTGGCGATGGCCAACACCACGCCCCCAATCGCGCCAATAGACCCAGCCTCGCTGGGCGTGGCGAACCCGGCGAAGATGCTGCCCAACACCGCCAAAATCAACACCACTGGCGGCACAAAGGCCTTTAGCACCTTGCGCATAAGCGCTGCCCCTTTGATAGTGCGCGCCTCGGGTGGCAGCGCGGGAGCAGAGCCGGGCTTGGTGTAGGCCACGAACAACACATACAGCAGATACGAGCCGGAGAGCATGAGGCCGGGCAGCAGCGCACCCGCGAATAAATCACCGATGTCCACGCCGAACTGGTCGCTGAGCAATACCAGCACCAGCGAGGGCGGGATCATTTGGGCCAGCGTGCCTGCGGCCATAATGGTGCCGGTGGCCAAGCCTTTGTCGTATTTGTAGCGCAGCATGGTGGGCAAACTGATGAGGCCCATGGCGATAATCGTTGCCGCAACGACGCCGGTGGTAGCCGCCAACAACGTGCCCACAATGATGACCGCCAGCGCAATGCCGCCTTTGATCGGCCCCATCAACAAGCCCACTGTTTCCAAAAGCTCTTCGGCCAAGCCAGATTTTTCTAATATCGCGCCGAGAAAGATGAAGAACGGAATCGCCAGCAGCGTGCTGTCGGTCATGGTGCCAAACCAACTGTTGGGCAAGGTCAGCAACAAGTTCGCATCAAACGCACCTAACGCCATGCCGATGAGCGCAAACACAATCGCCGTGCCCGCAAACGAGAAGGCGACGGGGTAGCCGCTCATCAAAATAAAGAAGAAGCCAACGAACATGAGGATGCCGAGCCATTGGGGGTTCATGGTGATTGGGGATTGGGGATTGGGGATTGGTGATTTGTGATTTGTGACTGAAAATCACAAATCACCAATCCCCAATCACTAGCCTAACTTACCTTCTGCTTTTAGTTGTGCCGCCAGCTCTTCGGCCATCGCTTGGTCGGTTTCGGCTTTCATTACGGCGGCTTCAACATCGGCATCTTTGTAGCCGGTAAGAATCATGAAGTATTTGATCAACTGTGAGAAGGCTTGCAGCAGCATGAGCGCGAAGCCGACGAGAATCAAAGCCTTGAGCGGGGCGATGGTGAGGCCGCCCGCATCGGCAGAGACTTCCCACTCGCCGCTAAAGCTGCCATCGGGCAGGCGACCAAAGCTGGTTAACACAGGCCCCCAAGCGGTGTAAAGGCCAATGGCGCAGAACACGAGCAAGAACAACAAGGTGCCCACAAAATCGACAAGTGCGCGTTGGCGTGGCCCCCATTTGGCATACAAAAAATCTACGCGCACATTGACGTTGTGTTTAAGAATGTAAGGGAAGCCCAGCAGAAACAACAGCGAGAACAAATACCACTGCGCCTGAATGAGCTGGTTGGTGATGAGCGTTTGACCAATGGCCCCGCTGAGTTTGCGCAAGAAGGCATTGGCAAAACCAGCAAGAATAGTGAGGATGACAATGACGGCCATAATGCCGCCCACGCGCTCGGTCAGCGCATCTATGGCTTTGGAGATGGCAAGCAGGGTTTTCAAATCGGGGAATCCTCCTTATAACGCAACTCAACACAACTCAACACAAAAATCAAGATCGTGGGCGGATGGTAGTCGGTGAGATTAAAAAGTCAATTTCATAACCAACGTATTGCGTCTTCCGTCTTGCTTTGGTCAGCAATGAACCCAACGCAAGACGAAAGACGCAGCACACAATTGGCGCTATGCCCCGCCCCGCCTCGACAACACCGCCAACACCACAATTACCCCGCCGAACAACACAACCAACGTGATGAGCTTAAACAGCGGCGGCTGCGGCACCAGCGCCACTGCACCAAACAGCGCGCACGCACCGGCATATAGCGCCACAATTTTGCGTGCGCTCCAACCCGCATCCGCCAGGCGGAAATGCAGGTGACCGCGATCCGAAGCGGCCGGGCTGCGGCCATGCCGCCAGCGGTCGAACACCTGCCAAATCACGTCGGCTATCGGTAGCCCCATCACCAAGAGTAACAAGGCAATTTTGGCCCCGCCCATAATGCCGATGCACGCCAGCGCAAACCCCAGCCACAACGCCCCGCCGCCCATAAACATGCGAGCTGGCTGAAAGTTAAACACCAGGAAACCCAGCAGCGCACCGATGAGCGCAACCGGCAACAACGCCACGCTGTATTGCCCCTCGCGCAGCATGTGGATGAGAATGACAGCAGCCGCGACGACGGCGACGCTGGCGGCCAGCCCGTCTACGCCATCCAGCCAGTTCACCGTGTTCATCATGCCGATGAACCACGATGTGGTGATGACGACCAGCACAGCATAGCCAACCACAGACTTGGAAAGCACAACGAGTTCTTGGTTAAACGGATTCGTAAACCGCTCGACAAAGATGAGGCTAAGAATGGCAGCGAGTGCGCTGAGGCCCTGCGCCAGAAATTGCGGCGCGGGTGGCAAATTGAATTTGTCATCCAGCACGCCGACGACAAAGACGACTGCGCCACCCACCAGCAAGCCCAGCAGGCGCGTGCGTTCGTTGGGGTCACTGGTGTCTACGCCAAAGGTTTGGCTGATGCCGACTGCGATGACAAAGGCCCCAAAGAGTGGAATGGCGCCCAGCTTGGGCGTGGGTCGTTCGTGTTTACGGCGCCCTCCCGGCACGGCCATCACACCCAGCCATTTGCTCAGGCGAATGGCAATAAGGCTGAGAATGACGGCAGCGACAAACGCGATAAGCAACGTTGCTCCAAGTTCAAAGAAGGGCACGCCTATAATCTTAATGTGTCATCTGAATCTGCCTTGAGCAAAGGCTTGAACGCATTCGCCAGCAGTTTTGTGCAGCACTGGCTCGCCATCATCATCACGTTTTTATTGGTTTATTCGCTGCTGCCGTTTGGCGCGCCCGTCCTCAAAAACGCGGGCTTCGATACCGCTGCGCAGTTCATCTACCAGCCCTACAAATTTTTATGCCACACCTATGGCTTCCGCAGCCTGTTTTTGTTTGGTGAACAAACTGCGTACCCACGCACGGAATTTGAAGCCGCCAGCGGCATCAACACCACCACGTTCAGCGGCTTGCTGGATGCGCGCAATTTTCAGGGCAACGCCAGCATGGGCTACAAGGTGGCGCTGTGCGAGCGCGATGTGGCAATTTATTTGACGATGGCGCTTAACGGCATAGTTTTTGCGTTGGTGCGCAAGCGCGCACGCGCCATGCCCTGGTGGCTGTTTGTGTTGATTGGGCTGGGGCCAATCGCTATTGACGGCTTTTCACAATTGCTCAGCCAGCCGCCGTTCAGCCTTGTTCCCTACCGAGAAAGCACGCTAGGTCTGCGTGTTTTAACAGGCAGCTTGTT
>JAYTNY010000267.1:0-1756 GCA_043748055.1 Roseobacter sp. | reverse complement strand
CGATATGAACTGGCAAAAAGTGAGCCGCCAGCAACAAGCCGAATACGTGGCTCGCGCCTACACTTACGCCAAGCAAAACTGGCCGTGGATGGAGCACATGTTCTTGTGGAACTATGATTTCAGCCGCTCGCCGCTTTACCCAGAGCCATGCGAACAGATGAAGTGGTTCTCGATGTTGGATGCGCAAGGCCAGCCCAGACCAATAGTTCACGAGCTAAAGAAAGTCAGTTGATGAGATTAGAGATTCACCCGTGAATCTCTAATCTCCCAATCACCAAAGATGTGTGGACGCTACACCCTAACCGTTGATCCAGCCGAGTTGATGGATCGCTTTGATTTGAAGACTGCCGATGTGACCGTAGCGCCGCGCTATAACGTTGCGCCATCCCAGTCTGTTGCGGTGATCTATGACGAATCACCCAACACGCTGAGCGCGGCCAAATGGGGCCTTATTCCCTCGTGGAGCAAAGACCCCAGCATTGGCTACAAGATGATTAACGCGCGATCCGAGACACTGTTGGAGAAACCGTCGTATCGCGGCTTGGTCAAAAAGCGGCGCTGTTTAATTTTGGCCGACAGCTTGTATGAGTGGCGGCTCAACGAGGATGGCAGCAAAACGCCGATGCGGATTCAGCTCAAATCCAAAGAAGCCTTTGCCTTTGCGGGGCTGTGGGATGTGTGGAAGACCCCCGAAGGCGAGCGGCTAAAGACTTGCACCATTATTACCGGCGAGCCAAACGAACTGGTCGCGCCCATTCACAACCGGCTTGCCATCATCTTGCAGAAGGATGTTGAACGAGATTGGCTTGACCGCAACAACGAAGTCGGCCACGTTCTATCGCTGCTCAAGCCTTACCCCAGCGAGGCAATGATGGCGTATGAGGTCTCAAAGAAAGTGAATTCAGTCAAGAATGATGATGCTACGCTCATTGCGTCAATCACCAATCCCTAATCACCAATTACTATTCCAGCCCGTCCGGAACCACCACCGTAATCATGCGCGCCTGCGGGTCAATCTTACGCACCACGCTGGTCAGCACAGGCAACAGCAGTTCGGTATCGTCGGGCTTCTTCACCACATACACATCGTTGCTGCCCGTCGCCAACACATCGCTTAATGCGCCCAGCAGTTCGCCGCTTTCGCGCTGCACAGCCATGCCAACCAGTTGATGGGTGTAATACTCGCCCTCAGGCAACTGCGGCAATTCATCCAGCGCAATAAACACTTCCGCGCCGCGCAATAACTCCGAGTCGTTGCGAGTGACCACCTTAAAAAACTTGAGCAGCACTGCGCCCTGATGCGCACGATAGCTGCGAATTTTGTAAGGCGTTAATGAGGCGTTTGGCAAACGCAAATACACTTGCTTAATGTCTTGCAGCGCCCCGAGGAAGTAGGGTGGGGTTTGAACTTTCACCTCGCCCACAATGCCATGCGGGCGGGTAATTTTGCCGAGGCTGAATAGCCGTTCCGGAGCGAGGCTCGTCAACGGCTAATCTCCAATTTCTAGCACGGCGCGTTTGCGGGTCTTGTTGCCCGCCACGCGCAGCAGCACGCGCATGGCGTTGGCTACCTTACCCTCGCGGCCAATCACGCGGCCCACTTCATCGGGTGCTACGCGTAACTCCAGCACGGTGGTGCCGCGATCCTTGAACTCATCTACCGAAACAGCGTCCGGGTTGTCCACCAGAGATTTGGCGATGAACTCAATTAGATCTTTCATAAAAATTATTGGCTATTTGCAATGGGCTGTCGAAT
>JAYTNY010000266.1:0-9989 GCA_043748055.1 Roseobacter sp. | reverse complement strand
CGATTAGCAACGAGCTGTCGGCTGATCGCTGATCGCTGATCGCTAATTGCTAATGTCTACTGCCTACGTCTTCCCCGGCCAGGGTTCCCAGTTTGTGGGGATGGGCATGCAGTTTATGTCGCTGCGGCCTATTTTTCGGGGCACGTTTGACCGGGCCAACGAGGCACTAGGCTTTGACCTGAAAGCGTTATGTTTGATGGGGTCCGAAGCCGAATTAAACGACACGCTGAACACGCAGCCCGCCATCTTTACACATGGTTTGGCTGCGTTTTACATGGCCGAGATGTCCGGCGAGTTGGAAGCACCTGCGTTTGTGGCCGGCCACAGCCTGGGCGAGCTAAGCGCGTTGTGCGCTGCGGGCGCAATCGAATTTGAAGATGGCGTAAAGCTGGCCCACGAACGTGGCCGCCTGATGAAGTTGGCGGGTGAGCGCGAACCGGGCGGGATGGCCGCCATCCTCAACTTAGACCACGAGGTGCTGCAAGCCGTGTGTGATGAGGCTTCGACGCATTTTCAAACGGGCGTGGTGATTGCGAACGACAACAGCCCGGGGCAAATTGTGATTTCGGGCGGCAAAGAGGCGGTGGCGAAGGCGTGTGAACTGGCAAAAGCCCGTGGAGCCAAGCGTGCATTGCCATTGGCGGTCAGCATCGCCTCGCACTCGCCGCTCATGTCAAGCATCAGCGAGGACTTTGGCAAGGTGGTTGCTTCTACGCCGATCACTGAGGCGAAGATTCCGGTGGTGGCCAACACTAGCGCCAGCCCCATCACCCACCCCGACGATATTCGTGCCGAGCTGCAAGCCCAACTCACCTCGCCGGTGCGCTGGACCGAAAGCGTGCGCTGGATGCATGCGCAAGGCGTGAATGACTTTGTAGAGCTTGGCCCCAAAGACGTGTTGTGCGGCCTCATCAAACGCATTCTTGTTGATGGGGTAACGACGAATGCGATTGGGTAATGGGTGAGTGGTGAATAAGGATTGGTGATTCGTACTCACTATTCACTATTCACTATTCACTAATCACTAATCACTAAACATGAACTTAACCGGAAAGTCCGCCATTGTCACGGGCGCGTCGCGGGGGATTGGGCGTGCGATTGCGTTGGATTTGGCTGCGCGTGGGGCCAGCGTGGTGGTGAACTACAACAGCAGCGAGGCTGCGGCCCAAGATGTGGTGAAGGCCATCGAAACGACAGGCGGCAAAGCCATTGTGTTCAAAGCTGATGTGAGCAAGGCTGATGAAGCTGCGAACCTCATCAAAGCGGCGACCGATGCGTTTGGCAAGCTAGATATTTTGGTGAACAACGCAGGCACCACGCGCGATATGCTGCTGATGCAGATGAAGGAAGAGGATTGGGATCACGTGATGGGCGCGGACTTGAAGAGCGTGTTTAACTGCACAAAGGCGGCCACCAAGCCGATGATGCGCGCACGATTTGGGCGCATCGTGAATATCACCTCAGTGGTGGGGTTAGCGGGGCAGGCCGGGCAGAGCAATTACGCGGCAGCGAAGGCGGGCATGATCGGCTTTACCAAAAGCATGGCGAAGGAGCTTGGCTCGCGCAACATTACGGTGAACTGCGTGGCACCGGGTTATATTCCAACCGACTTAACCAACTCGTTGCCCGAAGAATTAAAGCAAGGCATGATGAAGGTCACGCCGCTGGGCCGCATGGGCACGCCGGAAGAAGTGGCTTATGCCGTGGCGTTTCTCGCCAGCGACCTCGCCAGCTTTATTACCGGCGTGGTGCTCAGTGTGGATGGCGGGATTGTGATGCAAGGATAAGAAAGAATGAGATTGGAGATTAGTGACTAATCTCCAATCTCCAATCTCTAAATGTTTAACTCAACAATCACCATCGCCCCCGAAGTCATTCGCATACTGGTGCGCAACACCGTGCTGGCTATTGCAGATGTGGTGGCGATTGCCGACACCGACCGAGAGAAGCGCAACGGCGTGCTGGTGAAGTTGGAGCCAGGCGACTGCGCTACGGTGAACCTGCGGCTGATTGCCAGCCCAGATGTGCCGCTGCATGAACTGGGCAAAAAAGTGCAAAACACAGTAACCGAGGTGGCCGAAGAAGTGGCTGGGCTGTGTGTAACCCAAATAGACATTGTGTTTGAGAACGTGCGTAAATGATTCAAATGAACCTGCGGCATGCCGCGCGTGCCCTCGCGCTACAGGTGTTGTATGAGGTTGATTTGAGCCAGCACCAACCCGGCATTGTGCTAGGCCGCCACTTTGTTGAATCGCCGGAACTGCCGGATGACATGCGAACCTTTGCCAGCGAACTGGTGAGCGGCGTGACCGCGCAACGTGCGCAACTGGACGAGCGCATTGGGGCTTGCGCGCCGGACTTTCCGGTGGACACACTGGCAACCATAGACCGCAACGTGCTGCGCATTGCGCTGCTTGAGTTGGAGCGTGGCGATGTGCCAATGAAGGCGACAGTGAACGAAGCAGTGGAGTTGGCAAAAGAATTTGGCGGCGATGCTTCGCCGCGTTTTATCAACGGCGTGTTGGCCTCGGCCATAGTGCGCTATCATTCGAATGCTGGTGCGCAGAACAAAATTGAACTTGCACCAGATGTGGATGTTTCAAATGTGTCGAATCGGGATCAAGCTTCAGATTTAGAGTGAGTTATTCGCGTAGTTGTGTTGTTTATTGGGTGTTAATGATGTGTCGAAAAATGAGGCTAATCCATGCAAGGAATATTTGGCGTTGGGCCGCTCGAGGTGTTGTTCGTCCTCGTGCTGGTGCTGTTGGTGTTTGGGCCAGAGCGGCTGCCCGAACTAACCCGCAACCTGGGTAATGCGATCCGCAGGCTGAAAGAGACTTATGTTGCGTTTGTTACCGAGTTTAGAGACGAACTGGCACCGATTGCGACTGAGATTGACGCGGTGACGCGCGACCTGCGCAAAGACTTGGCCGAGATTCGGGATGCTGCGGATATTCGTGGCCTAATCCCCTCGATTACGGCGGATGACATTGGCACCACGCCCACCACGCCCGCCCCGCAACCTGCTGCTATCTCGACCACACCTGTGCCTGCTGTGGCGGAAGTGGAGAACAAGATTCTTCCGCCCGCCACAAGCCTAATCAACACAAACGGGCACAGTACAAACCACAACGGCAAGCACCGCGCACCGCGCACCGCCCATGCCAAAGTGGACTTGCCCGATGACAACCCGTGGGCCAGCTTGGGTGCGCCGATTCGCAGCGACCAACTGGACGACGACAACCCCTGGAGGAATTAAGCGATGGCTATGACTTCATCTACCACCGTGGCCGAGCCAACGCCCGACGCGCCCGAAGAAGAGATTGGCGGCATGGCGCTGATTGACCATGTGCGCGAGATTCGTGATCGCGTTTTTCGATGCGCCATTGCAATGGCGATTGGCTCCGCGATTGGCTTTGCGATCTCTACACCCGTTCTAAAAATTTTGATCCAGCCTTATGCCGCTACGGGCGAGATGGAAAAAATTATTGTCAATAGCCCAACAGAAGCCCTGACCAATATTTTTTCGGTGTCGTTGATGGTAGCCGCCATGCTCGCATTGCCCTATATCTTGTTTCAATTTCTGGCGTTCATCATGCCGGGTTTGTATGACCACGAGAAAAGAAGCATCTACTTTGGACTGCCATTTGGGTTTGTGTTATTTGTTATTGGCGTGGCATTTGCTTGGTTTGTAATGGTGCCAAATGGATTAGCTTTCTTGAAAGGGTTAGGAGCGGAAGTGTTCACGGCGATGTGGAAAGCAGATGAATACATCCCATTTGTAACCGGCTTGCTTTTCTGGCTTGGCGTGGCGTTCGAGATGCCGCTGATTATGTATTTATTAGCGCGGGCAAATGTGATTACGGGTCGGCTGCTGATGAAGAACTGGCGCTACGCCATCATCATTATTGCCATCATCTCGGCGGTGATTACACCCACACCCGACCCGATCAATATGGGTTTGGTGATGGCCCCGCTGCTGGTGTTGTACGGCATCAGTATTGTGCTGGCATTTTTGGCGCGGCGCGGCAAGACTATCCCAGCGATTTTGGATCCGGATGGGAAGTGAACAAGAGTGATGAGTGAGTAGTAAATAGGGATTGGTGAATGCGTTCACCAAATCACCAATCCCTGTTCACCCTTTACCCCACTTTCTCTTTGTCCTCCACCCGCCACACCCTATCGGGCGCAATCAGTTTGTCCACATAGAGCACGCCATCCAAGTGGTCGACCTCGTGTTGGAAGGCGCGGGCAATGGCACCTTCGGCCTCGAACTTGACGCGGTTGCCCTGGCGATCCATGCCTTTCACGGTCACGCGCAACGGGCGCGTCACTTCGCCTGCCCAGCCGGGAATAGAGAGGCAGCCTTCGGGCTTGTCATCTTTGTCGGTTGAGGGGTGGTTGAGTTCGGGGTTAATAATTGTGTAGGTGACACCGCTGCCGGGGATTTTGTCGTCCTGCTCCAGTTCCACCACAATGATGCGCTCGGGCACACCCACTTGCGGGGCAGCCAGGCCAATGCCATCCGAGGCGCGCATGGTTTCAATCATGTCGTCAATCAATTTTTGGTGGTCTTTGGTGAGCTTCTCCACTTTCTTCGCTTTTTTGCGCAGCACGGGGTCACCAATGGTTCGTATCTTTCTAATCATGAGATTTACTTTTCGGGCTTAAACGTTTTTCGATCATACGGCAAGTTCAGCATCTCGTTGTAGATGCTGATCCACTCGGCCAACTCTTTGTTGCGTTGTTCTACATCAGCGGCCTTTTCATTGGCTTTAAGCTGGGCCAAATAATCGGCAATGTCTCGTTGGATTTGGCGCGGGTCTTTGACACGCTCAAAAATCAGGCGTTTCTCGCCGCCGGTCTCAATGGTCACATCCCCCATGTTGAACAGCCACTCGATAAAGCCATCCTGGTTCGAGGTAACGTTTTGAACTTTCTCTAGCGGCGATACGTTTTGTTGCACGCCTTGCAGCCCAAACGGGGTGCGGTCAATATCAATAATCTTGTCTTTGGTCAACAAGAACATATCGTTGCGCCAGTCCTCGTAACGAAAGACCAGCCACACCACCAGCACCAAAAAGATTGATGCTGCGAGCGCAATCAAAATGAGCCGCAGCGGCAGCGACGCAGCCGTGCGGAGGGCAATTTGTTCTAGCACGCCTAGCCGCCACCCCGCTACAAATGCCACCAGGTAGGCCAAGATGGAAAGCGCAGGCAAACCCGCCGTTTGCAACAACTGAAGCGGATGGCGGCGATAAGTGATGTTGCCCTTTTCGTCCTTCACCCGTGCGCGTGGGAAGAAGAAATTGCCCACAACCAATGGCAGCGGTTTGGGTTTTTGCGGTTCCTCTGCAGAATGCGCGCCATAGCCCACCACTTGCACCTTGCCGGGCTTGGGCACATTGCTGGGCTTTTCCACAATGCGCATTTGTTCGCGCAAGATGTTGCGGATGACATCGCGTTGAGCGGCTTGGCCCGCCACTTTGGCCTGTTGCGCCTGCTTCAAAATAGCGCGGCTCACCTCTTCTGGCTGGTCGATGTTGGCAAAAACGATGGGGTGGTAAGAGTTCACCGTCTCGATGTTGACATCGCCCATGTTCTGAAGCATGAGGGTGTTGGCAATAAAACTGGTGCGGCTGGCGACGATGTTGCGAATCTGGCTGACCGGAGCCTCGGCTTGGCGGTTGGAGAAGAACAACACTTTCTCGCGGTGAATGACGCGGCGATTGGTGACGGCGTAGAAGTCATCGGCCCAATCGTTAATTTGCCAGATGGCAACGAGCAAGGTGAAGAGAAGCCAAACGCCCAAAACAACCAGCGTGGCAAACGGCGCAGTCTGCGGCAAGAACACGGGCAGCCGCCACAACACCAGCCCCATCAGCAGCATAAGGGCAACGGGGATGAGCTTGGTGAACAACACATACCAATGCTTACGCCGAACGATGACGATCACCTCGCCCCTTTCCGGCACAAACGGGTAGCGCTTCTGGTTGGTCCAAAACGGCGTTACATCGGGCAGTGCGCCCAGCTTGTCTTTAAGCGCGGGCTGTTGTTCCAGCAATGCGCGAAAAGCCTCGTGCGGGATCACCCACAAATCCAGCGGAGTTAACGCCTCAATGGTCTCGGCGCTGTCCTGGCCCGCAACAAACGCAGTCAGGTTCATCAAATCGCCAGGGCCATACACACCTTGCACGTCGTCTATGTACTTGCCCTTTGGCATGCGCGACGACGCCTGCCCCTGCCGCAGCACGTACAAATCCAGCTCGGATTGCGAAGCCAGCGAGATGACAAACTTGGCCCGGTCAAATTGCTTGGGCGTGAGCAAATCTGCCACCTGCCTAAATTCGCCATCGCTGAGGTTGGCGAACAGGGGTGTGGCCCGCAGCTTTTGCAAGGCTTTTTGCAGGTTGGAGAAATACTGTGGGTCTTTGCGCACGGCGTTACTTCTTAAAAGATTCTAGCAGGACGAGCGCAAAAAATGGAGCCGCCCGCAGTTGCCTGCGCCAGCGTTTGGGGTCGCGCAGCAGGCGGTGCAGCCACTCTAGCCCGGCCCGCTGCAGGGCGGGTGGCGCGCGTTGTTGCAAGCCGATGATGTAATCGAATGAGCCGCCGACACCCATGCCGACACATCCTAGTTTTCTTGCTGCCTCCTCTGCCCTCACCCCCGGCCCCTCTCCGTGCCAGCCGACTGGCGAGGGGAGAGGGGGGAAAAGCGGAAGGTTGCGGGCCAGCCATTTGTCTTGGGCGGGTGCGCCGTAAGCCACAAACAAAAGTTGAGGAGCGGCGTGGCGGATTTTCGCCACAATTTCTGGCTCGTCTTCGAGGCGCGGCGAACCGGCATGCGTGCCTGCCACAACGAGGCCTGGATATTCAAACGCGAGCTTGGCCGCAGCCTGCTCGGCCACACCAGGTGCCGCGCCCAAGAAGAACACGCGCCATGTTTGCGCCGCTGCCAACGCGCACAACTGGCGCATCAAATCCACACCGGCCACGCGTTCGCGCAGCTTGTGGCCCAGGCGGTGCGCCGCCCACAACACCCCTGCGCCATCGGGCACATTCAGCGCCGTTTGGCGCAGCACTTGGGCAAACTCGGCATCTTGCCGCGCCGTCATAATGAACTCTGGGTTCACTGTGGCAATTTGATGCGTGCCGCCCTGCCCCACCCACTGCCGCACGCGGGCGCAGGCTTCGGCGTAGGTTACATCGTCTATGCGAGTGTTGAGAATGTGAATTGGATTTGGCATGGTGAATGGGGGATTAGTGAATAGGGATTAGTGATTGCGTTTGCGAATCACTAATCCCTATTCACTAATCCCTTCCGCCCAACACCCCAAGAATAGCCCTGGCCCCGGCCTGCCACGAAAAGCGTTGCACGTTGGCGTGGCCTTTGGGAATGAGGCTGGCACGCAAGGCTTTGTCCAACAAGATGCATTGCAGCGCGGCGGCGATGGCGCGTTCGTTAGAGGGGTCGAACAGCAGCGCGCCCTCGCCCGCCACCTCTGGCAACGCCGAGGTGTTGCTGCACAACACGGGCGTGCCCACGCTTTGGGCTTCTAGCACCGGCAGCCCAAAGCCTTCATACAGCGAGGGCGCAACATAGGCATACGCACCGCGCAGCAGGGCGCTCTTTTCGGCCTCGCTGATGTAGCCTGCGAAGCGCACACGCTCGGCTAGACCCAGCGCACGCGCCAGCGCGGGCAAGTCTTCTCCACCCCAGCCGGGGCTTCCGGCCAAAACCAGAAAGGGGGATTGGTGATTAGGGATTGGGGATTGCATGGAATCGCATAGAGCGGCGAAGGCCAAGAGCAAACGGCGCAAGTTTTTGCGCGGGTGCATTGTGCCGATGTGCAGGAAGTAAGGCTGCTCCGCTGAGAGGTTAAATTTTGTGCGAGTTGCTTCTATCTCTTGCAAACTGACTTCGGGCAGGGGCACGAGGCCTTCATGAACCACCTCAATTTTTGCGGCGGGAACGCGGTAGAACTTCATCACATCGTGGCGGGTGGCCTCGGAAACGGCGATGAGCTGAGTAGCAAAACGGGCGCTGAAGGCAGTGCTGAGATCGAGATAAACCCGTTGCACAAATGGGTGGGCTGATGGGAAGTGGCGGTAGCCGACATCGTGCAGGGTGACGACGGTGCGCAGGCCTGTGGGCCGCGAGAATGGCAAGACGTGCGCGGGGATGAACAGCGCATCGGGCGGGCGCTCGGCAATTTCTCGTGCCAGACCTTTGTGCGTCCACAGGCGGGCTTGTTTGATATGAGCGTGTTCGATGTTGTCGCCTGTGATGCTTGGTACAACATCGGTGGTGCGGGTGTACAGCCGGAAGCGATGTTGGGGCGCGTGTTGCGCTGCAACCTGCACCAATGCGCGAATGATCTCGCGCGAGTACAGCTCGGTGCCGGTAAGCCGTTCGCCCGTGGCGCGGCTGGCGTCTATGCCGATGATCACAGAAGCATTATCGCTATGAATGCTGGGAACTTTTGGGAGGTGGGCGGTGTAAGTATGGTGTAACAGAATGATGTAACAGAGCCTAAGGTTCTTAAAGAACCTTAGGCTCTACCAACGGCGTTAAGTAGGGAGAGACATGATGAAACGAGGATTGAGCTTGTTGCTGATTATTTGCACGCTGGTTTCGCCATCCACCGCACACGCAGGCGGCTGGGGCGTGACCACGCTGGACGCATGGCCGCAAAATGTGGTGGTGGGTAAGCCGGTGACGGTGACGTTTACGATTCGGCAGCACGGTGTGCATGTCCTCACAGACATTACGCCTGAATTTGTATTTCGCAATGTGTCCACAAAAGAGTCTTTGCGCGTGACGGCCAAAGTGCAGCCGCGCTTGGCGCGCTTTATGGCTGTCCTCACCTTTCCATCGGCAGGAGAATGGGCCTGGGAGATGACGAGCTTTCCGCCACAGCGCTTCCCAAACCTAGTTGTGCTGGAGACGCCCTCCAGCGCGCAACCCGCTTTGGATGGAATGACTTTGTTCGTAGCGAAAGGGTGCTTTATGTGCCACGCCCACAGCGCCGTGTTGCGCAGTGGTGAGTTTAGGAATGGGTATGGCGTGGGCGGCGCACCCGCGCTCTCGCCCAACAAATGGGACGCCGAGTATTTGCGCACATGGCTGAAAGACCCAAAGGCCATAAAACCCGCAACGCAGATGCCCAACCTGGGCCTGCGCGATAAAGAGATTGAGGCACTGGTGACATTCTTGACCGCAAAACCCAAGCCTTAACCCACGAGCCACGTTTGAACAGCCGCGATTCAATTGCCAACGAAACGAACTGGGACGCCTTGATGCAGGAACATCACGCAGGCGTGTTTCGGCTGGCCTATTTGCTGTTGGGCGATTGCGACGATGCCGAGGACGTAGCGCAGGAAACTTTTATTCGGGCCTACCGCGCAATACACAAATTTGATGCGACGCGCGAGATGCGGCCCTGGCTGCTGCGCATTGCGACGAACTTGGTGCGCAACAAGTGGCGCAGCGTGGCACGCTTTATGGCCGCGTTGCAGCGCTTGGTGTTTGCCGAGCCAGCGCTGGCGCAATCCCCATCCACCGAGAACGCAACCGAGGCCAGCCTGCGCGCCCAACAGCTTTGGCAAGCGGTGCGCCGCTTGCCGCACAACGACCAGGAGATTATTTACCTGCGCCACTTTTTGGAGGTGAGCGAGGCCGAGGCCAGCGAAGTGCTGGGCGTTGCGCTGGGCACAGTGAAGAGCCGCACGCATCGTGCGCTAACCAAGTTGAAGAGCGTGATTGAGAAGGAATTCCCTGAATTGAGAGAGTAACTGGACGGAGTGCGCACTACAAACCAGGTTTCTTGAAGAAACCGAGTGTGTAGTGCGCGGGCTTACGCATGACAGAGCAAGAACTGGAGAAATTTGAGAGCGAGGTAACGCGAACCGCACGCGGGTTTGCGTATCCACGCACCTCTCGCACGCCATTGTTGCAGCGCTCCGTCGTTGTAGGGGCGAGGCAAGCC
>JAYTNY010000265.1:0-4623 GCA_043748055.1 Roseobacter sp. | reverse complement strand
CCATGCCAACACTTGGCGCTCGGGCACAGCCAGCCCGGCTAGATGGGGCATCAGTTGGGCATCCCACGCGCCTGCGGTGATGACGAGCGTATCGGCTTCGTACTCATCGCGGTCGGTGCGCACGCGCACACCGCCGGTGCCGTTGGGTTCGTAGCTCAATACTTTCTCGCGGCCATGAATCTCCGCGCCCAAGTCCATCGCCGCATTGGCATACGCTACGATGCAGCGCTCTGGGGTGAGAAAGCCACCTTGCGGCTGATATAGCGCCATTAAATCCTGCGGGAAGCGATAACCGGGGAAGCGTTGTTGCATCTCGATGCCGGTCAACACCTCGTGCGGCAAATCGTATTGCACGGCGCTTTGCAAGGCGCCCTTAAACACCCAGCTCTCGGCGGGGCCAGCATCTATGCTGCCGGTGTAGTGCAGCAGTTTTTCGCCAGCAGTTTGTTCGATGGCGTGCCACAACTCGTACGATCGTTTGAGCAGCATGACATACGAGGGATGCTCGTAATACGCCAGCCGAATGATGCGGGTGTAGCCGTGCGAACTGCCGCGCAGGTGGGGGATGTCGAATTGCTCCAGTCCCAACACGCGCTTGCCGCGCTTGGCTAGGTGGTAGCACGTCGCGCTGCCCATCCCGCCGACACCGACGACGATGGTGTTGAAATGTTTGGAGTGATTGCGGGGGAATGTCAACATGATTTTTGCGTTGCCTGTATCTGATGCACGCAGATTATCACACCGTGTGGGTCAAACCAGAAAACTGAAACTTGTAAATGAACTGTTCGTAATAGCTCAAGGCCATGCCCACGGTCATCTTAGAAACCCAGGAAATACGCCATGAAAGCAGTTGTCTATACAAAATACGGAACACCGGATGTCCTTCAACTCAAAGAGATAGAAAAGCCCACGCCCAGAGACAATGAGATATTGATAAAAGTAAGAGCGACAACGGTAACAGCCGGGGACTGGCGCATGCGAAAGGCTGATCCATTTCTCGCAAGGCTTTTCAACGGCCTTCTGAGACCCACAAAAGTAACCACACTGGGGTTTGAATTAGCCGGAACAGTTGAGGCCATAGGCAAAGATGTAAAACGCTTTAAGAAGGATGATCCCGTTTTTGCATCGTGTGGTCTTGGTTTTGGGGCCTATGCTGAATACAAGTGTCTGCCCGAAGATGGGATAGTGGCAATAAAACCGACCAACATGACCTTTGAGGAAGCCGCCACCATTCCTGTTGGGGCAGATACAGCATTACGCTTCCTGAGAAAAGGAAATATCCAGGGCGGACAAAAGGTTCTTATCTATGGTGCTTCTGGCAGTGTGGGGACTTTTGCAGTGCAGCTTGCCAAGTATTTTGGCGCAGAAGTTACCGGAGTATGCAGCGCGACAAATTTAGAAATGGTGAAATCTCTGGGGGCCGACAAAGTCATTGATTACACGAAAGAGGACTTTACCCAAAACGGCGAGACCTACGACATTATTTTTGACACGGTAGGCAAGAGTCCGTTTTCAGGTTCTTTACGCTCACTAACACCCACAGGGTTTTATCTTCATGCCGCCGCAGTGAGGCTATCTCCGATCATTCAGGGCAAATGGGCCTCAATGACCAGCAATAAAAAAGTAATCAGTGAAACAGCAAAAGTGAAATGTGAAGACCTGGTTTTTCTTAAAGAACTTATTGAGGCAGGAAAGATAAAAACAGTCATTGATAGATGCTACCCGTTGGAACAAATTGTCGAGGCTCACAGATACGTTGAGAAGGGACACAAAAAGGGCAATGTCGTCATCACTATCATTTTGGATCCCGGCAAGAACGCCTGACAACGCCTGATAAGGCGTAACAAAATTACGCAAACAACGCCCGCGTGTGCGCGTTCAAGAACGTGCCACGCGGGTCGAACCGCCGCCGCATTGCCACAAACTCTTCGTAGCGCGGGAACAAGCGGGCGCACCGGTCAGCAGTAATAAAGTGCAGCTTGCCCCAGTGCGGCCGGCCGTGGAACTCGGCGAATAAGCTATCGCAGGCGCGCAAGTACGGCCAGTAGTCTTGGCCCGGCTCACCAGAAATGGACACGACGAGATTTTCGCGTTGGTAGTTGGGGCTGAGCCACGCGTCATCGGCAGCGCACATGCGAATCTCCAGCGGGTAGAGGCTGAGCGGCAGCCAGCGCAGCATCAGCTTGCGCATTTCGGTCAAAATCTCGCGGGCGTGTTCCAGCGGCAAGAAGTATTCCACCTCGTGAAAGTTGGGGTCGTAGTGCATGGGGTAGATGTGATACGAGCGACCCACGCGCTCATGCTCTGGCAGGTTGATGCGCGGCGTGTCGGGCGTGGCTTCTTTGTAGAGCTTCACCACGCAGTCATCGGCCTTGCCATCCTTCAAGCAATACAACGCCGCGCTTTCATCCGTCGGCAGCCAGAAGAACGAGAAGTGGCGATAGGTCTCCACATATTCCTCAAAGCGCTCCATCAGCGCGTCGTATTTCACGGTCATGCCCTGCGCGTGCAATTCATATGCAGGCACCACGTTCAACGTCACCTGCGTCATGATGCCCAGCGTGCCGATGGCGGTTTGCAGCGCGGGCAGCACATCGGCGTTTTGTGTGTCAGACACCTCAACCACGTTGCCTAGTCCATCCACAAACCGTGCGCCCGCCAACGCCGCCGAGAAATTCTTCATGCGCTTGCCGCTGCCATGCGTGGCCGTCGCAATCGCGCCTGCAATGGCTTGCGTGTCAATATCGCCCTGGTTCGCCAGCGCCAAACCCTGTGCCCACAACGGGTCGCCAAAATCGCCAATCGTGGTTTTGGGCAGCGCCGTCACTTGGTGCTTGGCTGGGTCAATGCGCGTCACGCCGCGCATGGCCGCAATATCCAGCAACACGCCGTTGGTCTCGACAATGGGGGTGAACGAGTGGCCGGTGCCAAACGTGCGCACACCATGCCCTTTGGCCGCAGCAAATTGCACCGCCAGCGCAATCTCATCTTCCGAGGCAACGTGTTGAATGGCTTTGGGCGAGAAGGATTGGTTGCCAACCCAATTGGTCCAGGTGGTTTGTATGCTCATGTTGGTACGTAACTCTTATACGAAGCATTCTGAGCGAAGTCGAAGAATGCGAACTATGCCGAGCTTGGCTAGCGAAGTTCCGCCACATCCGCATCCTTCGACTTCGCTCAGGATGCTCTGCGCTTACTTCGGTTTGCTGCCGCGCAACCGCGCACCCGCTGGGTCGAAGAACGGTGTAGGCACTACTTTCGCGGGCCGCGCTTCGCCTTCCACGTCCACCATCAACTGGCAACCGGCGTAGGCGTGCGAGGTTTGCACAAAGGCCAGGGCCAGCATTTTGCCAACGCTGTGGCCTTTGGCGCTGCTGGTTATGGCGCCCACCTGTGCGCTCGGCGTTTTTTGTTCGATGGGTTCTCCGGCGCGCTCACCGGTCTTGCGGGTCTTGCGTTGTGGCGCAAAGTCGGACACTGCCATCACCTGCGCCCCGGGGCGGGCGGCAATATCGCTATCCAGCACCAGGCCCACCCAGCGTTCGTTAATCCCTTGCTCCTGCACACGCAGCAAGCCATCGCGGCCCACAAAGTCGTGCTTGTCAAAACGAATCCAGCGGTCTAAGCCCAAATGAAACGGCGTGCGGCTCTCATCCAGCGGAATGTCCGGCCCAGCCAACGGCAAGGCTTTCTCGATGCGCAAACTTTGCATGGTGGCCGTGCCATAGGGGCGCAAGCCAAAGTCTTTACCGACGCGCATCAAGTATTCCCACATGCCCGCCGCTTCTTCGCTGGGCACATACAGCTCAAAGCCCAACTCGCCGGTGTAGCCCGAACGCGAGATGAGTAGCTCGGTTTCGTTGATGGTGGCACTCGTGAAGTAAAAGAACTTGAGGTTCGGGATGGGCAACTGGCTATTGGCTATCGAAGTGAGGAAGTCTCGGCTGCGCGGGCCTTGGATGGCGAGCAGCGCGATTGCGCCAGTTAGATCGGTGGCGTAGGCGCTGCCGCCCACGGCGTGTTCGCTAATCCAGCGGGCGCTTTTTTTGCGTGGCGCACTGCTGGTGACAACCATGAAATGCTCGTCATGAAATTTGTAAACGGTCACGTCATCCACGATGCCGCCCTGCGAGTTGCACATCGTGCTGTAGCGCACCTGGCCGGGCACCATGTCGCGCACCTCGTTCACCAGCAAGCGGTTGATTAAGCGCTCGGCCCCAGGGCCTTTGATGTCCACTTCGCCCATTGTGGACAAATCTTGCATGCCCACGTTGTTGCGGGTGTTCAAGTGTTCGTCGGTCGGGTTCGCATAGTTCAGCGGAAAGAGAAAATCTCCGCCGCCTTTCACCATCTCGCTGGCGGTGCGCAAATGAATATCGTAGAGTGGGGTTCGCCGTTCAGCCATTCGTGTCTCCAGTATGTCAAGGTGCGTCGCACCTGAGTTAGCGAATCCTCCCGAAGGTTGCCTAAAAGAGCCAAACTTCTGCAAGCTCAACCTTCGGGAGGATGGGTTCCGATAAATACTCAACGTTATCGGAGATAGACAGGATTACAGGATTGAACAGGATTTAATCCTGTGAAATCTTGTAATCCTGTCAAAACTCCTTATCTCCGATAAGGTCT
>JAYTNY010000264.1:0-3519 GCA_043748055.1 Roseobacter sp. | reverse complement strand
AATTACTTTGTGTGTGTTAGTTCCAATTCGCGCCCGCGAATAGAGTGGGAAAGTGGTGCAAGTGGTGCTTTTCGGTGCAAAGTGGTGCTTTTCAAGACATAAAAATCCAGAACTGCGCCCGATTTGTGGCTCGATCAAGTTCAATTCGTGCCTGCGAATCGCCGTAACGCTTGCCGATACGCTCTCGAAACGCATATCCCAGCCGTTGAGCAAATTTGTTTTTTGCTTTTTGGTCTTCGGGCTCTCCCAGTAAACCGGTAAGGTCATCGGGTAGACATTGGGCAAGCTCATCACTTGCGGCCAGCCGTGCGTAAATCTGCGCCGGTGTTGCGGCTTGCCCGTTGAAGACCTCGGCCATTTTCAGGATGAACGCCTCCCATGCAGGCCCTTCGGTATCTGCGGTGTCTTGGAAATGGCGCAGGTTTCCGAGAAACGATTTAGCGCCCGCGTATTCCAAAATGCCGCCGATGACGGTGCGCCACTCGGCATAGCGCGATTTCGGGCAAGTGGGCGCCGGGCGGCCTGCAACGTGCCAAGCTCGGCACAGCGTGAGCGCCGCGCCCAGCAACACGCCGCGATTGTCCTTTACCCACGTTTCTATCTGCGGGTGTTTGAAGCTGTCGCGCTCTTGCGGGCGGGATGTTTTTGCATCCAAACGGATCAGGTAACAGCGGCTAACCAGGTCGCCACCCACGCGCACGTTGTTGCCCGTCACCATCCAACACGCACGGGCGGGTAAACGAATGAGCCTGTCATTGCGCCCCATGAGCCGGTCGCTCCAGGTGGTGGACGTTAGCACCGCTGCGAGTGAGCCATCCTCTAACGTCTTCGTAACGTTATCCAACACAATGACTGCGCGGCCCGCGCTCAGTTGTGCCGTTACGGTTTTGCGCCACTCCTCGGCTGCATCGGGGGCGGGTGACGGCTCCGGTATCTCACCGGTCGCCAACTCGCCGATGACCTGCGCCAACAATGTTTTGCCCGTGCCTTGTTGTGGTGCATCTGCAATGGCGAGTGGCACGGCCTGCGCAATCATTGGCCGTGCAACTGGTGTCAGCATGGCGGCCAGTGCGTTATCTCGGCTGGCCTCATCCTCGAATGGGAAATCAACAACCACATCGTGCAGCAAGGTCAACGCCGCGTCTACATCCTCGCGGGTGGGGCGGTCGGGGATGTTGGGGAAGACAAAATCCGGTGCTGGCTGATAGAAAAGCCGCGTGGCCGAATCGTAGCCAGCATCCCGCAAAATGCTGCCGTCTGGTCGCATCGTCGGGGATTCGATGACACCCTCCAACGGCTTAAACGGCCATTCGCCTAATGACAAAACATCGCGCACGATGTCGAGCGGGGGCGATATAACTGTTTCGATTGAGTTGTCATCCCGAATCGTCACCCTAAAGAAATTGGCCGCACGCGCCAACATGCCACGCATGGCCGACTCGCCTACGGCTTCAATTCCCGCACGCCCTTTCTCATCCACGCGCACCCGCACCAGTTCACCGCTGCGGATGAATATCTCGCCGGTCGCAGCCAGCGCCTTGATCGCATCTGCGGAAGTGTCGCGCATCTCGCGCCCGTTTGTTTGGATGCGTGGCAACAGGTCGTCACTCTCGTTTTTTGTGTGTGATGAGTCATTACGCTGTTGTTGCGTTCGCCCTAACTCAATCCCTAGCTCTTGCGCCGCTGCCCGTGCTGCCTGTTGTTCGTTGCTGCCATGCTCTAACGCGCACCACGCGCCAAACGCAGTGTAGGGCTTGTTTGCTGGCAATGGGTCGTTGGCGCTAAACGGGTTGTAGATGCCGTCTTTGATGTTGCCGGATGAACCCTCACGCGCATCTTTGCCCGCCCGCGTTACATCGCGCTTGCCGCTGCGCTCAGCTTCGACCGTGTAGCCGTGAGACTGCAAAATCTTGCCGATGTCATTCGCTGCGTTGAACTTGTTGGCGACGAATGCGATTTGTTTATCGCTGAGTGGCTTCGGTTCAATCACCGCTTGCTCGGCTTGTTGTTCATCAGCCCAGCCAGGCAGTAACGCCGTAATGCGCTGCCATAGCTCAGCCGTCAGCGGTTGCACGGGCGCATCATGTAGCATCACTTTGCCTAGCCGGATGTGATGCGCCTTGCTGTAGACCTCATAGCCGCGCTTCACGCCGTCACGCTGAGAAGCAATCTCCGGTGCTGTGAATTCAGACACGCCGGTAAACCAGAGATGCAGGCCCGTGCCTGATGGTGAGATGACGGTGAGCGTGGTGCACAGGGCAACTAACTCGCGCTGCCATGTGCCGGTTACAACGCCATTGGCTACGCACGAGTCCAGGTCAATGCACGTTATCGGGGTCAGATCGGGACAATCGCCGTTGCTGGTAAAAATGCCGACGCCTTGCCGCCCGTTGCGCTCTACGCCTGCCTGCGCCTGTGCCAACGTCTGCCACTTCGCAGGCTTGCGCCAGGCCATTGCAAAATCACGGTCAGGATAAATCGGTGCTTTGGGGCCAACGGGCTTGCCAACTTTGGTGAGAATGGGGCGGCCCTCCGGCGCGCCCCAATTGCAGAACCGCTTTTCATTGCCAACGATTTTTGTGATGGGGTGGGTCGTCATTCATCCACCGCCGCATCGTCAGGTATGGCAAAAATTTCAACTATCGCATCGTCATTTTTGCGTTTCGCGGGACGTTTGCCGTATATGTCCATTGTGAGCGCCAGCCGTTCGTGCCCGAACCGGATGGCCTGCTTTCCATGTTTGCGCCGGATGCATTTGATGGCTAGCCCAATGCGCTCGTCATTGGTGAAATTCACATTAGAACTAAGGTTCTTTGTTAAACTATTCATAGCAATTGAAAAGTCGACTCGTCTAGTTGCTTTTGGGTTGCTGTTCGCGCCTGCGACTCTGGGCTGGTAACTTGGAGTTGCAGGCAAACTTTTTCCTGGGCTTCGTCATGTGTCGGCTCGTGTCTATCGAGCCATGCCAACACATCGGCCAGCGCCGATATGAGCGGGCTAGGTGGGGTTGGGTGTCTGTTCATTTGTTACCTCTCTTTGCGCGGATTGCGTGCTATTCGGCTTTAGCACAATTTGTGCAAGTGCTGACCGCACAAACGCGCTTTCGCTAAGATACAACTCATCTGCACGTTGCCGAATGGCCGCGCGGAGTTCGGGGCGAAGACGAACGTTGAATAGATTGGATGGTTTTTTAGCTGTCATACTTTTCACCTCATAGACATAAACGGAAAAGAAAAAGCGCGGTCACTCGAATGAGTGCCGCGCTGTGTGCGTTAGGCAGGATATTTAGTTTGACACCCACGCGAAGCAACCGCGCTTTTTTTACACAGGGCTTTACCCATGTATAAAGATGTATGTTTATTGTCTTGCGAATCATATTAGTGTCAAGGGTTGTCGAAAGCAAGGAGGATTTCGAGAGAGTTGCCGAAGAATTGAGCATGAGATTGCTGAGAAGGTCGCTCCTTATTTCATACTCTGAATCGCATCACCCCTAAGCCCCAAACACGGCCCGCGCCGCCC
>JAYTNY010000263.1:0-9905 GCA_043748055.1 Roseobacter sp. | reverse complement strand
TGTGCCAACCCGGATAGCCCCAGCCCCACGGCGAGGGCCACTTCAGAATATGCTCCGGCGTGGCATTGATCCACAGCGCAAAGTCCATCGGGTGGCGCTTCTCGTCGCGCACTTCCACGCGCTTGCCGGCTTCCATCTCCTCCACACGGCGGCCACTTAATTTGCCATAGTCAGGGTCGCTCTCCACGCTAAAGTAGACCGAGCCATTGCTTTCGTAGGCGTGGCCTTTCTCGATCAAGACCTTAATCATCTCGATCTGTTCTGGCACGTGGGCGCTGGCGCGTGGGCTGATGTCGGGGCGCGCGATGCCCAGCGCATCGGTATCGCGGAAGTACTCGCGCATGTAGCGCTCCACCAATTCCATTGGCTCCACGCGGTCGCGGCGGGCGCGCTTCAGAATCTTGTCCTCGCCTCGGTCAGCGTCATCGGTGAGGTGGCCGACATCGGTGATGTTCTGCACATAGCGCACCTTGAGGCCGCTGTAGCGCAGCCACTTCACGATCACATCAAACGAGATATACATTTTGGCGTGGCCCAGATGCGAATAGTCATACACCGTCGGCCCGCACACATATAGGCTCACTTGTCCGTCTAAGATCGGCTTAAAAACTTCTTTGTCTCGCTTAAGAACGTTGTAGATTTGGATACTCATGGTTTAGCTTTCAGCTATTAGCTGTCAGCAATCAGCTTTCAGCCTATGAGTTCAAAGCTGATTGCTGATAGCTAACGCTAATAGCTATCAAGGTTTTGCAAAAATCATTCTGCCTGCTGCGGTTTGCAGAATTTTGGTTACGGTTACGGGTATGGTTTTGTTGAGGTGGTGCTCGCCGTCCTCGACCACAACCATCGTGCCGTCTTCTAAATAGCCTACGCCCTGACCGTGTTCCTTGCCTTGTTGAATCACGCGCACAGTCATGTTTTCGCCTGGAATCAGTACGGTCTTTACAGCGTTGGCGAGTTCATTGATATTCAACACATGCACGCCCTGCAACGAGGCCACTTTGTTCAGGTTGTAGTCGTTGGTCATGATGGGACACGCGGTTTTCTTGGCGAGCAGAATGAGCTTTTCGTCCACCTGGGTGCTTTCGGGCACGTCCTCGTTGATGATGTGAACCGGTGCGAGCGACTCGGCTTGTAGGCGTTTCAGCACCTCTAGGCCGCGTCGACCGCGCGCACGGCGCATGCCATCCGGGCTGTCGGCCACGTATTGCAGTTCGTTTAGCACGAAGTGGGGAACGACTAAGTCGCCTCGAATAAAACCGGTAGCCGCAATGTCGGCGATGCGGCCATCGATGATGACGCTGGTGTCCAGCAAGGTGCGTGGCGTGGGTTGGGCCAGCGCGGCTGCTTCATCTTCGATGCCCGGCAACCGAATGTTCAAAATCTTGAATAGCTCGCGGTAGCGCATGTTCATGATGCCGAGGCCAAACGAGCCAAACGCAACAGCGACCAAAAACGGCAACACTTGCCCAAACGGCTCTGGCAATCGCGCCAGCGGGAAGGCCAAAAACACCGCGATCAACAAACCGCCGCTGAGGCCCAAAAAGTCGGCCACGATCTGCGTCGCGGTAATCTCCTCCATCCACAGCACCAGCCGCGTCATCAACGGGCCAAGCACAAACGGGAAGAACAGCACACCGACGAGGCCCAAAACAATGACCAGCGCCGAGCGGGCAAAGGCGAGATTGTTAAATGGCGGTGGAAACCAACTGAGCGGTACAAAGCTGCCCGCCGACCACCCAATCAGGCCGAAGACGATTGCGCCAAAGATGCACAACCCAAACAGGATGGAAGACCGCGCGCGCATAAGTGAGGATGATTAGAAAACAGAATGCTTAAGACTTCTAGGATGGTAGCACAGCCAAGAGCGTTTGAAGGTTTGCGTTTGGAGGTTTGTCAGGCGCTTACGCACAAACCTCCAAACGCAAACCTCCAAACCTCAGCTCTTCTAAAAGCCCAGTTGTAGAATATTTGCCAATGGCCCGCACGATTGATCTCAATCCCGTTTCACGAATTACTGCCAACGCCATGGGCGAACCTGGCAACCGCACGTTCTATGTTCAGGCGCGCAAAGGTGCCACGTTGGTAACGCTGCTGTGCGAGAAAGAACAGGTGCGCGCGCTCTCTGTCGCGCTCGAGCAAATGTTGGACGACCTAAAGCAAAAGCACCCCAAAGGTGCCAGCTACATGCGCCAGGTGATGGACATGAACCTGGAGGAGCCGGTCTCGCCGGACTTCCGGGTGGGCACACTGGGGCTGGGCTACGACGAAGCCGATGACTTGATCGTCTTAGTAGCCCGCGAACTGCAACCTGACGACAGCGACAGCGAAGATGCCCTCACCGTGCGCTTCTTCTGCAGCCGTGCCCAAATGGATACGCTATCCAAACACGCGCAAGAGGTCGTCGCCAAAGGTCGCCCAGTTTGCGCGCTGTGCGGCAAGCCCATGGATTTTGAGGGCAACGTCATCGGCTTCTGCCCACGCCGCAATGGGCACGCAGATGAAATTGTGTTTGCTTAGCAGAGTGATTGGGGATTAGGGATTGGTGATTTATGACTTCCATTCACAAATCACCAATCCCTAATCCCTAATCCCTAATCCCCAGAATGCCCAAATCTCTCTCTCTCCAACAAACTCTAGATCTGCTCACCAACGGCGAGATGGACTCGATGGGGCTGATGCCTTGGGGGTCGAACTACACGTTTTTGACCAAAGTGACGCCGAAAGGACAAAAGGCCGAAGAGGACAGTGAACAGTATTTAGAGTTGCTGGGCGTGTATAAGCCGCGCCGAGGCGAAACCCCGCTATGGGACTTCCCAGATGGCACGCTGTGCCTGCGCGAGTTCGCCGCTTATTTGGTGAGCGATGTGTTGGGCTGGGACATTATTCCGCCCACCGTGTTGCGCAACGGCGAGCACGGTTTTGGCTCGGTGCAGTTGTTTATCGAGAACGACCCCAACCAACATTTTTTTACCTTTCGTGAGGACGAGGACACCTGCAACGACTTGCAAAAAATTTGCGCCTTCGATTTGATTAGCAACAACGCCGATAGAAAAAGCGGCCATTGCCTGCGGGACGTAAACAGCAAAGTGTGGGCTATAGACCATGGCATTACGTTTAATGCCGATTACAAATTGCGCACGGTGATTTGGGACTTTGCCGGGCAGCCTGTGCCACGTGAGCTGACATGCGATGTCGAACGGCTCTCGGCAGAGATAAAACCGCAAACCCAGTTTGGCAAAGCCATGCGCCAGTTATTAGATGAAAGCGAGATGCGCGCACTGCAAAAGCGCGTGGATGGCTTCCTCAAAATAAAAAACTTCCCCAGCCCCAATAGATACGAGCGTAGCGTGCCCTGGCCGCCGGTATAACCTCAATACCTCCCGAAAGTTGAACTTGTGCAGGCTTGGCTTGCACAGACAACATTCGGGAGGATGCTCTGACATCATGGCAAACATTTTGTGGCTGGACTGGGAGGTCCCCTATGTCACCCAACGCGTTCAAGAGGCTGCTACTGCGTTGGGGCTGGAGTTGGCTGCGCGCGAGATCAACGAATTTGTGTTTGGCGTGAATGCACGCGCGGGCTGTGCAGATGTGGTCGGTGTATTCGAGGGCGGGCGCGACATACGCGAGTTGTATGACATCCTCATCATGCGCACCTTCTTCCCGCGCATCTCCGAAGGGCTGACCATTGCGCGTTTGTTTAGCGAAGCGGGCAAAGTAGTAATTGACCAGAGCCTAACCAACCAGGGCTACGTCATCAGCAAGATGCACGACTATTTGATCTTGGCCCAGCAAGGGCTGCCCGTGCCCAACTCGTGGCAGTTGTGCAATTTGGTTGAGGTACAGCGCATTGCGCAGAACATTGGCTACCCGTGCGTGCTAAAGGCCGTGCATGGCGCATATGGCAACCACGTTCACCTCGTAAAAAATGCAGACGAATTGCAACGCAAGCTGTGGCGCTACCCGGTGGGTGATTTGATGTTGCAAGAATATTTGCCCGCCGCCGAAGATTTCCGCGTCATCACGGTTGGCTACCAAGCCTTACCCAAGTTCATCAGCCGCAAGCCAAGAAGTGGCGACTTCCGCACCAACTTCGAGCTGGGCGGCGACTCGCAAGCGCACGACCTAGCCGACCACCCCGCCCTGCGCGACCTGGCCGAGCGCGCCGCCCGCACTTTGCAACGCGAGTTCGCTGGTGTCGACATTCGTTTCAAAGACGGCCAGCCTGTATTACTAGAAGTCAATCGCCGCCCCAGCTTCCAAAACTTCGAGCAGACCACCGGCCTGGATGTGGCCGCTGCATTTTTGCGCTATGCTCATAGTAAGTGGCTTGCGCAAACATGATTCAATCCCTAATCCCTATTCCCTAATCACTCTTTCCTATGATCCCTCTCCCCAAAGGCTTCCGCGCCTCCGGCGTTGCCGCAGGCATCAAAAAAAATGGCAAGGACGATCTTGCCCTCGTCGCCAGTGATGTGGACTGCGCGGCGGCGGCGGTGTTTACAACAAACAAGGTGAAAGCCGCGCCCGTGCTGCGCGGCCAAACCCAAATAGCCAGCGGCGTGCCGCTACGCGCGGTGGTGATTAACGCCGGTTGCGCCAACGCCTGCACTGGCAGACAAGGCATGCTGAACGCCAGCGAGACCGCGCGGCTGGTGGCAAAGGGTTTGCACACAAAACCGAATCAGGTGTTCGTCATGTCTACCGGCGTAATCGGTGTGCAACTGCCCATGGAGAAAATGCGCGCTGGGCTACCAAACGCCGTTGCGGCGTTGGCCGCAGAAAAGTTTGAGGCGGCTGCAAACGCCATCATGACCACCGACACTGTGCCGAAGACCGTGCGGGTTGAACGCAACGGCTGGAGCCTGGTGGGCATGGCGAAAGGCGCGGGCATGATTCATCCCAACATGGCGACGATGTTGAGCGTGATTGTGACCGACGCGGTTGTCTCGCCGCGCATGTTGCGGATGGCGCTGAAGCAGGCGGCCAAGCACAGCTTTAACCGCATCAGCATAGACGGCGACACCAGCACCAACGACACCTTGCTGGCGTTGTCGAACGGGGCCAGCGGTGCGCACCCCAGCGCCGAAGAATTTGCGGCGGCGTTAGAAGAAGCAAGTATTTCTTTGGCGCAACAAGTGGCCCGCGACGGCGAAGGCGCGACCAAATTTATTACGATAGATGTGACCGGCGCAAAGACGGAAAAGATGGCCGAGGTCGTTGGTCGCACCATTGCCAAATCGCCATTGGTGAAGACCGCGTTTTATGGCGAGGATGCCAACTGGGGCCGCATTACGTGTGCAGCGGGCTACAGCGGCGAGGATGTGATTGCCGAGAAGATGAGCTTGTGGTTTGGCGGTGTGCATGTGTTCGCCAAAGGCATGCCCACAAAATACAGCGAGGACGCGGCCACAGCGGCGATGAAGCCGCACGACATTCACATTCGCTTGGACTTGGGGTTGGGTCAGGCCAGCGCCACCGTGTGGACGTGCGATTTCTCGCACGAGTATGTGACAGTGAACGGGAAGTATCGAACCTGATGCTTTTGGTAGCCGCAGGCTTTAGACTGCGCCCATATATGATGACCGAACGCTCGAAGACAAGACTTTTGCCGTGGCTATTTATACGTTGGGCGCAAGCTAAAGCATGCGGCTACCCTGCGTGAGTTAATTTAGAGTAGATTTACTTTCTATGCCCTCACGCCCCCGAAACCGAACCGCCTACAGCATTCTCATCGGCATTATTTTGCTAGCGAGCATTGGCTACGCTGTTGGGTTTGCAGCGTATTTTCTTCTTCGGCCCGAAACGCCAACTGGCGCGAACCCACCTACCGCCACACTCTCGGTAGTGTTGCAGCCCACGGGCACGCTGGCTGATTTGCCCGCGCAGTTTGTAACGCCCACGGCCACCCAATCCCAACCCGCCGCAACACAAGTTGCTGCTGCCACCCAACAGGCCACGCCAACGCTGGCGGCATCGCCTACCAAAGTGCCCGCCACCCTAACCGTAACGCAAACGCCCACGTTGCTGCCCTTGCCAACGAACACGCTGACCCCCATCCCAATTCCGACAGAGACGCTGGTGCCGACGGTGGCACCACTGCCAACCGACACGCCGACTGTGCCAGTGGATACGGCCACACCTGAACCCACGGTGGACTTGAATACCCCAACCCCCATTCCATAAAGACCCCCGACCCCTAAAGGGGAGTCGTTGATCTTCTCTGTAAGTTCCTCGCTTTGTAAGAAATGATGAACTTATTGAGTAGCTCGGCGACTCCCCTTTAGGGGTCGGGGGTTGAGAGGCCCAATGAACTTTGATTT
This sequence comes from Roseobacter sp., assembly GCA_043748055.1. Lineage (GTDB taxonomy): Bacteria > Chloroflexota > Anaerolineae > J036 > Brachytrichaceae > JANMVQ01. Next base: position 3,579 of record JAYTNY010000263.1, on the reverse strand, counting down.
GTTAAAAGAACTGTGCGAGACCCCTGGCGTGCCTAGCCGCGAGGAGCGCATCCGTGAGGTGGTGCGGCGCGAGTTGATGCCGCTGGTGGACGACCTGCGCGTGGATGCGATGGGCAACCTGATTGCGCACAAGCGCGGCAGCGGCCCAGACATGCCCCGCGTGATGATTGCCGCGCACATGGACGAGATTGGCTTTTTGGTGAAGCACATAGACGACAAGGGCTTTGTGCGTTTGCAGCCATTGGGTGGCTGGGACCCGCGCGCGATGGTGGCGCAGCGCGTGTGGGTGCATGGCTTTGCGGGCATCAGCTTGCTGGGCGCATTGCAAACGGGCAACAAGCCCAGCCACACCCAAACGCCGGAGGAGCGCAACAAAGTGCCGACGCTGGCGGACTTCTACGTGGACTTGGGCTTGGGCGCAGATGAGATCAAAAAAAGCGTGCAGGTGGGCGACCCGGTGACGATGGCCCGCACCACTGAGTGCGTGGGCAACCGCGTGATGAGCAAGACGCTGGATGACCGCGTGGGTTTGTTTGTGATGATTGAGGCGATCCGCGCCTGCAAGAACCCAGCCGCAGAGATTTTTGCGGTGGCGACCACGCAAGAGGAAGTGGGCTGCCGCGGTGCCGAGACCGCCGCGTATGCCATCCAACCCCAGGTGGGCGTGGCGCTGGATGTGACGCTGGCTGCCGATGTTCCGGGCGTGAGCGAGCAAGACCAAGTGACGCAACTGGGCAAGGGCGTGGCACTCAAGATCATGGATTCGTTTAGCCTGAGCCACCCAGGGTTGGTGAGGCAGTTTCAGGCCATTGCGCAGGCGCACGGCATTGCGCACCAGATGGAAGTGTTGCCATTGGGCGGCACCGATGCCGGGCCAATTCAACGCTCGCAAAGTGGCGTGCCTGCCATCACGCTTTCGATTCCAACGCGTTACGTTCACACGCCCAACGAGATGGCGGATATAGGCGACATTGAGGCGTGCATTGCGCTGCTGGCGAAGTATTTGGAAGAAGCGCCGCTGCCGAACTAAACTCGTTGTAACCAACTCATCCTCCCGAAGGTTGAACTTGCAAGCATCAGGCTCTTTTAGATAACCTTCGGGGGGATTCTCGATTTCACAACCAACGCAAGACGCAGAACGCTAATTCTGAATAACTAGAAAATCCTTATGCCAAACATCATCGCCCACGGCGAACTCCTCATTGATTTTGTACCGACCGTCACTGGCGTGACGCTCATCGAAGCGCCCGCGTTTATCAAGGCCCCGGGTGGCGCACCAGCCAATGTAGCCGTGAGCCTGGCGCGGCTGGGCGAGTCGGTGGGGTTTATGGGGCAGGTGGGCGATGATGCCTTCGGCCATTTTCTGGCGCAGACCTTAAGCGAGAACAAGGTCAACATCTCGGCCCTCAAGTTCAGCCGCGAGGCGCGCACGGCGCTGGCGTTTGTCTCGCTCAAGTCCGATGGCGACCGCGATTTTATGTTCTACCGCCACCCCAGCGCCGACATGCTGTATGCCCCAACCGATGTGGACGAGGCGGTGGTGCGCTCGTGCAAGGTGTTTCACTTTGGCTCGATTAGTTTGATCGGTGAGCCAAGCCGTAGCGCGACATTGCACGCCGTAAAGCTGGCGACGCGGGCCGGGGCGATGATCTCGTATGACCCCAATTTGCGCCTGCCGTTGTGGCCCAGCGCCGAGGCAGCCCACGAGGGCATGAAGATAGGCTTGCCGCTGGCGAACCTCATCAAAGTGAGTGAAGAAGAGTTGGAGTTTTTGACCGGCGTTCCCAGTGAAGGCGACTGGCAAGCTGCGGCACGCTCGTTGTGGCACGACAAGCTAAACCTGCTGTTGGTGACGCGTGGCCCGCAGGGTTGCTATTACATGACCCAGCAATTTGCAGGCGAGGTGCCCGGCCTAAAGGTGAGCGCGGTGGACACAACCGGCGCAGGCGATGCGTTTATGGCGGGCATGATTCATGGCCTGCTGCGCAAACCGGACGCGCTGGGCAACGAGTTTGCCCTGCGCGAGCTGTGCAAATTTGCCAACGCCAACGGCGCATTAACCACGACGCAACGTGGGGCCATTCCAGCATTGCCAACGCGGGCGCAGGTGGAGACGTTCTTGGGCAGCATAGCAACGCACTCGTTTGATGCGTGATGCAGCACCGAAAAGGAGTCGAGGCTTTAGCCGGTTAGTAACTCGGCTCGTCCATTGACTCGCAGTTGAGTTCGTAACCGGCTAAAGCCTGGAATCCAGATATAGACTACACGATGAAACGAATTCTTGTTACTGGCGCAACCGGCAAAGTGGGCGGCAACTTTATTTCTGCGCTGCTGGCAAATCCCCAATACGACGACTGGACGGTGCGTGCGTTTTGCCACAGCCGTAGTCTGCCACCGCAAGCACGCATGGAAGTGGTGCATGGCAGCCTGGCAAACCAAGCCGATGTGAACGCCGCGATGCAAGATGTGACGCATGTGCTGCACCTGGCCACCTGCAAAGAGACGCCGCAAGACATCATGGATGTCGCCATCAAAGGGTTGTTCTGGTTGTTGGAGGCATGCCGCACCAGCAGCATGTTCCGACAGTTTGTGTTGATTGGTGGCGATGCGGGCATGGGCCACTTTTTCTACAAGCATCCTGCGCCAGTGACCGAAACCCAAAAGCATTCGGCGTACCCGGGTTGCTACGCGCTCTCCAAAGTGCTAGAGGAAGTGATGCTGGAGCAGTACTACGTGCAGTATGGCCTAAACGGCTGCTGTTTACGCGCACCGTGGATTATGGAGAAGGACGACTTTAAGTACACGTTGTCGTTTGGCGATGACATATTTGGCGGCCCGCGCTGGCAAGAGTTTGTCGGAGCCGAGGCCGCAGCGCGTTACGTCCAAGAGCAGCGCATCCCAATCATGCTAGACCCGGATGGCAAGCCGGTGCTGCGCAACTTTGTGCATGTAGATGATCTGGTGAGCGCGATTCTGGCCGCACTCGATCACCCATCGGCCCAACAGCAAACGCTGAACGTGTGCATGGACGAGCCAGTGAATTACCAGGCCGTGGCCGACTATTTGCACGAGACGCATGGCTTGCCCTCGATAGAAATCTCAACGCCGTACCACAGCACCTGGCTGGACAATACCAAAGCCAAGCTGCTGCTGGGCTGGCGACCGCGCTACGACTTGAAGAAGCTGATTGATGCGGCGTGGTCATATCAACGCTTGATAGATGAGCCGCGCAAAATTTATTACCCTGGCTAGCATGTCCAAAACAGTTATTCACTTGGTTCGTCACGGCTTAGTACATAACCCCAGCGATGTGTTTTATGGCAGGCTGCCGCGTTTTCGGCTCAGCGAAGAAGGGCAACGACAAGCCGCCGCTGCTGCGAGAGCTTTGAGCAAGAAGCCCATTGCGGCGCTGTATTGCAGCCCGCTGTTGCGCACGCGCCAAACGGCGCAGGCTATTCTGGCGCATCACCCACAACTTAAGTTGCAACGCACGCCGCTACTGCTGGAGGTAGGCACGCCCTGGGATGGCACGCCGGTTGCAACGATGATTGAGCGCGACTGGGATATGTATAGCGAGAA
>JAYTNY010000262.1:0-6218 GCA_043748055.1 Roseobacter sp. | reverse complement strand
GGGGCCAGAAATGGCGCAGCCGATGCCAGCACCAGCGTCATGTCGTTATTGGCTGCGGGTTTGGTGGATGGGGCTTGCGCCTCGCGCTCGCGCAAGTGATTGCCCAGCAGCTCTAACGCTCGCGCTTGCTCCTGGTGAAAAGTGCCGCGCACCAAGCCTAGCGCATCGGCCAAGTAATCGGGCTTGCGGTTGGCGAGGTATTGCTCGCTCAAAATGATGTAGGGTCGCCAGCGCTTCTCGCCAAAATCGGGCGAGCCGGAAGGATTGTGTTGAGGCCTGAGTGATTCGATGCCTGCGCGCAAAGCATCGCGCAGCAGCAAACCGCGATGCATCGCAGGGCCATCCACGATGATAAAAGACAGCGCCGCCAGCGGGTGTTCGGCCAATTGGCTGGCGTTGTGAAAACGCTTCAGCGCATCGCGGATGCTGTTGCGTGAGAACGCATCGCGCGAGAACGGGTCGCTCACTTTTTGCTCACTTTTTGGTGTCATGGGTTGGGTCGTTGTCCTTACTCTGGTGCAAATGAATTTTAGCGACTTAAAAGGAGAACCATGAACACTGAACTTGTCTACGCCGTTTATTTACTCATCACCTGCGCGCTCACCATTTGGGTAGCACAAACGCTGCATCGCAACGGGCAAATCTTTTTGATAGATGCTTTTCATGGCAATGACGTGATGGCGAACGCAGTCAACCATTTGTTGCGCGTAGGGTTCTATCTCATCAACCTCGGCTTTGTTGCGTTGTTTTTGCGAACGGGCAGCAAGCCGGAATCTCTGGTGGAAGCGGTGGAATACATCGCCTCGAAAGTTGGCTTTGTAATGCTGGTGCTGGGCGGTATGCACTTCTTCAATATGTTCAACATTGCGCGCATGCGGCGCAAGGCAAAGGTGCATGAAGCGGAAGCGAAGGCTACGCCAATTCGTGAGATGGCCCAGCCTGTAAACGATAGAAAATATCGCGGGGAGATTGAGGTGGGCTAAGGCCATGCCTATTGTCGAACACACCGCCGCCATGCGCGGCGCACCGGCGCAACTGTTTGCCCTCACGCGCAGCGCCAAGCTGCACCGCGAGTGGGATCCGTTTTTGCGAGACAAGCGCTTGCTGAACGGGGCCACGCAAGTGGCGGTGGGGGTGCGCGAGTGGGTGCGCGCCTACACCGGCCTCAGCATGGAAGTGGAATATGTGAGTTACAACCCGCCCCACGCCGTAGCGATGAAGATGGTGCGCGGGCCTTTCTTCTTTGCGCAGTTTGCAGGCAGTTGGCGCTTTAAGGCAGTGAATGAAACTGAGACGGCGGTGACCTTTCGCTATTCGTTCAAGACGCGTTGGAAGAAACTGGAGCCTGTCTTGGATGTGGTGATTTGCTGGATGTTTCAGCGCGATGTGCGGGCGCGGGTGTTGGGACTGAAACGAGGTGTGGAGGAGAAGAACTTGCTTGCGCGACTCTAGGTAGTCATGTGCCAGGCACATTAGCCGCGGCTAATTCGCGTAGATGCGCCGATACATCGCATAGTTCTCCGCGATGTTGCGCACATACAGCTTGGTCTCGTCAAACGAGATGACGCTGAAGAACACATCCGGGTCGGCCCCGCTACGCTCTTGCCAGCGCAGGGCGTTGCCCGCGCCACCGTTGTAGGCGGCCAGCGCGGCATACACATCGTTCTCAAAAATGCGTTTTTGTTTGCTGAGGTAGTACGCGCCGAAGCGCACGCTCACATACGGGCGCGTCAAATCTCGCTCGCTGTAGTTCGGCGGCCAATTTAGCTCACGCGCAATCTCGGCTCCGGTGGGGGGAACCACTTGCATCAGGCCCTGTGCGGCAGCGCTGCTTTCGGCAAAGCTCTCGAACAAGCTCTCTTGCCGAATGACCGAGAACACCAGCAGCGGGTCCAGGTTGAACTCTTGCGCATACTGCGTCACCAAATCATCGTAATAGGTTGGGTAGAGCAACTGCGCAATCAATTTGGGCATAGCCGAGGGCGTGGGAAACGGCGAGGTGCGCATCAATGCATCTGCCGCCGAGATGGAGAGGCGATAGAGCCGGAGCGATTGCAAGTGCAGCGAGAGTTGATAGAGCGCGACGGGATCGCGCACATAGTCATTAAGCAGCGCGCCAAACTCACCCAATGCCTCTGGCTCGAAGCCTAGCTGCGCCAGTTGGGTGCCGCGTGCAAAACGAATGTCTTGCAGCAGCGCAGTGTCAGTGAGTTGTCGTGTTGGGGTAATCCAGCTTTGTAGCCATTGCTCGGCTTCGGCCTGCTGGCTCCCCTCTCCCCCCGGGAGAGGGGCTGGGGGTGAGGGCGGCTGTGACATAAGTGGGGCGTTCGCCAACAGCTCATTGGCCCGCACCCCGGCATACTCATCGGGCTTGGTTTGCACCAGCGCTTGCAGCGTGGCTTGCCCGCTTACGACGTTGCCTGTTGCCAGTTGGGCCTTGCCCAGCCACAACAAGGCCAACGGGCTTTGGGTGATGGCGTAATGGGCCGACACGCCTTGCGTGAGCAAGACAGCTTGTGTTGGATTACCGATGCGCACCGATAGCGCTGCCGCCTTAGCCAATGCCAGCGCGCCGTCGCCATCGGCCATGCCCAAACGCTCTGCCAAAATAAAGGCGGCAATCGCCTCCGGAAACCACTGCTTGCGCTCGAACCCCAGGCCAATGGCGTAGGCGTGCGCGGCATCGGTCGTGTTCGCCGCCGCAACCTTTATGAATTCGTTAAACGCCTCAATCCCCAACCCTTTGTTCTCCAAATCAGCATACAGCTTGGCTTTCTCGGCCCAGGCCTCGGCCACGTGCTGTGGGTTGGTGTTGGCGGCAATCGTCTGGTCCAGGTTGCGCACGGCGTCGTCGGGCAGGTCTAGGCTGATGTAGTTCTGTGCGGCCCAATAGCGAATCTCGTCCTCGCGGTCAGCCGGAGTTTCGATGGCGCGCCGAAAAGCCTCGCGTGCGGCGGGGAAGTTGCCTGCGTAAAAGTTCACGATGCCGCGTTGCATTTCATCCACCGGCAACCCGCTGTCTACCGCAATCTTCAGCGCCTCAAACGCTTGCGTCGTTTTGGGGTAGTTGGTGATGAGGTCGGTGAGCAAGGCGTTGGGCGATTGTTTTAACGCAATCTGCTCCTGGGCCAACTCCCACTTGATGCGGGCCTGATACGCCGGGAACTGCGCACGCGCCAAGATGAGTTGGTATTGTGTGGCGGCCTCGGCGGGTTGCTTCGCCAATCGGTGGGCGAAAGCCAACTTCTCGCGCCAGCCAAACTCAATTGAATTATTTGGCGCAGCGGCGATGGCGTTTTGATACGGCACGACGGCGCTGATAGGCTGATTGAGTTGCACGAACGCGTCACCCATCCACAGGTTGAGGTAGGGCGACAACACGCTGGTGGTGCTGATGCTTAACGCGGCTGCATAGTGGGCAATGGCTAGGTCGTATTGCTGATCGAGTTCGTAAGCGTGCTGACCGCGCAGCATGTGTGCCTCGGCTACTTGTGCTGCCGTTGCCTGCGGGTATTGCTGTGCAAAACCATCTAGCAGCGCAATGGCGCTGGCGCGTTGAGTTGTGTCTCGGCTGCGGAGGCGCGTGCGGGCGAGGGCCAAACTCACTTGCGCGGCCTGCTCACTTTGTGGGTTTAGCAGTTGGTTCGCTTGAGTGAATAACGCATCGGCCTGTGCGTCATCACCATTGTGGGCGGCGCGTTCGGCTTGAACCAGCAGGGTGTTGGCATTTGGCGTGGGTGTTGGGGCCAGGGTAGGCGCGAGAGTCTGCGTGGCAGACACCGTTGGGGCGATGGGCGGCGTGGGTTGCGTTGGCTCTGGTGTAGGTTCATCGCTGCAACCGGAGAGTGACCCGGCGAGGAGCGCCATCAACACGCACAAACGGAGCAAGCAAGCGTTTGGGTTTAGCACTGCATTCCGTTTTACCATAGCCCGTGTGGACAAATTGAATTTCACGCCCTACGCCGATGTCAACGCCATCCTGTCCGAACTGCTATCCAACATTCAAAGCATCCTCGGCCCGCACCTCATCGCCTTTTACTTGGATGGCTCGCTGGCGCACGGTGATTTTGACGAGGCCAGCGACATTGATTTTGTGGCCGTGACCAACGAGCCCGTTTCACCTCAGCAGTTCGAGGCGCTGCGGCTGATGCATGCGCAGATGAACGTCGGTTCTTCGCGCTGGGCGGCGCAACTGGAAGGCTCGTATGTCTGGGCCCAGGCCTTGCAGCGTTACAACCCGGCCCACCCGCCTCATCCCAACATCGAACGCGGTTTGGGCGAGCGGCTTAAGTGGGAGCCTCAAGGCCCATGGTGGCTGCCGCACCTTGCCATTGTCCGCGAGAAAGGCATTGTCCTGCTCGGCCCGCCGCCGCACACGCTCATCGAGCCTGTCTCGCCCGATGAGTTGCGCAAGACCATACGCGGGGTGCTGAATGACTATGCCGGGAAGTATCTGAATCACCCGGAGGAGATTCGCACGCGTGGGTCTCAGTCGTATTTGGTGCTTACGGTGTGCCGCATTCTTTACACGCTGCAACACGGCAGCATTGCCTCTAAAAAGGTGGCGATGGGTTGGGCGCAAACTACGCTGGGCGAAGCATGGTCTGGGTTAATTGAGCGGGCATGGCTGGGGCGACAACAACCCGATGCCGGGCTGCATCCTGGTGATAGAGAACAGACCCTCCAGATGATTGAGTATGCTTGCACCCATGGCTAACGAAACGCTGGTCGTTCTTCCCATCATCCTCATCGGCTTCCCCATCTTCTTCGTGGCAATCTGGAGCTTCGTGTGCTGGCTCATTGCGCTTGTCGGTGGCTGGCAGCGCTTGGCGCAACGCTACCGCACCACCAACACGCCGCCGCCCGATAGCAAAAAGTTCGATCACACCTACGGCACGCTGGGCATCGCCTCGTATCGCGGTACGCTCAACGTCGCCATCACGCCAAGTGGTCTGCATCTCAGTGTCATGCGCATCTTTCAGGTCGGGCACCCGCCGCTGTTCATCCCTTGGGCGGATGTGCGCGTGACCGGCGACACGTTCTTTCTGTGGATTGAAGGCGTGGCGTTGGCGTTGGGCCAACCGGAAATTGCGACGCTGCGCCTGCCCAAAGCCGTGCGCAATGCATTACCCACTTCGCTTTAATCCAGCGCCAACCGATAGCCGACCCCTGGCTCATTCAACAAATATTTGGGCCGCGCCGGGTCGGCCTCCAGCTTGTGGCGAAGCTGGCCCATGTAAACGCGCAGGTAATGGCTCTCGTTGGCGTAGCCCGGCCCCCACACCTCGCGCAGTAAATGGGGGTGCGTTAATACTTTGCCCGCGTGTTGCACCAGCAACACCAACAGTTTGTATTCAATTGGGGTGAGGTGGACTTCGGCCTCGCCCACAAACACCTGGCGCTTTGCCAAGTCCACGCGCAACTCACCGGTTGTAAACACGGCCTCGTTTTGTGGCGAGGCCGCGCCCAATGCATGCCGCAGCGCCACTCGAATGCGGGCCAGCAACTCGCCCATCCCAAACGGTTTGGTGAGATAGTCGTCCGCGCCTGCATCCAGCGCCGCAATTTTGTCGCCTTCTTTCAAGCGTGCGCTCAGCACAATCATCGGGGTCTTGCTCCACTCGCGCAGCCGCCGCGTCACTTCCAGCCCGTCCATATCCGGCAAGCCCAAATCCAAAATAATCAAATCTGGCTGGCGCGTGGCTGCCAGCCGGATACCCTCTTCGCCCGTTGCCGCCTCGATTAATTCATACTCATTCGCCACCAACGACGCGCGCAAAAAGCGGCGAATCTCCATCTCATCCTCAATCAGCAAAATTTGTAGGGCCATGCAGGGATTGTAAATAGTGAATCAACGTTATCGGAGATAGACAGGATTGAACAGGATTTAATCCTGTGAAATCTTGTAATCCTGTCAAAACTCCTTATCTCCGATAAGGTCTAATAGAAATTGGTGATTCACGCAATCACCAATCCCTATTCACCACTCACCTTCGGCCCCTCCCCCTCCACCGGCAGTGCAAACTTAAACGACGCGCCGCCACCCACCCGGTTCTCGGCCCAGATGCGACCCCTGTGCGCAGCCAAAACGCCTTTGGCGATAGCCAGCCCCAACCCGGTGCCATTGGGTGCGGCGCCGCTGTTGTCGGCTTGATGGGCGCGATAGAACTTCTCGAACACGCGCTGTTCATCGCCAGGGTTTAAGCCGGGGCCGCGAT
>JAYTNY010000261.1:0-4894 GCA_043748055.1 Roseobacter sp. | reverse complement strand
GTAAACGGAATGTTGTGCGGCTCGAACGTGCCGCCGTTGCCAAAGCCGCGCCGCTTGCGAATGACCAGCGCAAACGCCAGCGCCGATACACCGGCGGTGATGTGAACAACGGTGCCGCCCGCAAAATCTAATGCGCCGAGGGTGCGCAACATGCCGCCCACCGCCCACACCCAATGCGCCACGGGGTCGTAGACCAGCGTGGCCCACAACAAACTAAAGATGACGAAGGCCTTGAAGCGCACACGCTCCACAAATGCGCCAGTAATGAGTGCGGGGGTAATCACCGCGAACATCATTTGGTAGGCGGCGAAGAGCGAATGGGGAATGGTCGCGGCATAGTCGGCATTTGGGTCTGTACCCACACCGTTAAAGCCCAAATAACCCAGCCCGCCAATAAGGCCCGGGATGCCTTTGCCAAAGGCTAAGCTGTAACCCAGCAGCACCCATTGCAGGCTAATCAGCGCCATCATAATGAAGCTGAGGTTGAGGGTTGAGAGAATATTTTTACGGCGCACCATGCCACCGTAAAAAAAGGCGAGGGCCGGTGTCATCATCAACACCAGCGCGGTGGAAACCAGCACCCAGGCTGTGTCTCCGCTGTCTATTTGGTTTTGCATTCGGGGAATCTCCTCTTGGAAACTTGGAAAAGTAAAACGACGTGACCGTTTGCATGTGTTGTTTGCAAACAGCCACGTCGAGGTGACACTATTCAGTTGTTCTGCCTTGTCTTCTCAGAGCTTGATGTTTTCAGGGGACACGTTTCAGGGTGTCCGACATTTCGCTCTGGTGCGGGATTTTATGCGCTTTTCTAAAAACGGCAGGCGGGTAGCCGCATGATATGAGTTGCAACGTCACAAGCTATAGTGACGGCCTGGTGTTCGTGTGTTCGTTACGCCTATTTCAACGCAGTCTAAAGCCTGCGGCTACCCGTGATCCATCATGAATTATTTCTTCTTCGCAAACGCCGCATCAAACGCCACATTGCTGGGTTTGAAGTCCACTTTCTTGACGTAGGCGCAGCTCTCGGTTGCGCCATGTTCACGATCCATGCCGCTGTCTTCCCACTCCACGCTCAGCGGGCCGGTGTAGTTAATCGCATTTAAGGCGCGAATAATGCCCTCGAAGTTGATGCGGCCACGCCCAATGCTGCGGAAATCCCAGAAGCGTCCCTCTGTGCCAAAGTCGGTGTGGCCGCCAAACACGCCTGCGCTCTTGCCCCGCTTGCTCCAATACACGTCCTTCATGTGCACGTGGTAAATGCGGTCGCCGAATTCACGAATAAATTGGATGTAATCCACGCCCTGATAGCCGAAGTGACTGGGGTCGTAGTTAAAGCCAAACTCTTTGCGGCCCTTCAGTGCGGCAATGGCGCGCTTGGCGCTGGCGATGTCGAACGCGATCTCCGTCGGATGCACCTCCAGGCCAAACTTTATTTTCTCGGCCTTGAACACATCCAGAATCGGGTTCCAGCGATCGGCGAATTCGGCATAGCCCGCATCAATCATGCTTTGGGGCGTGGGAGGGAACGAATACAGATAGCGCCACACGCTGCTGCCCGTAAAGCCATTGACCACTTTGACACCCAGCTTTTTGGCGGCGCGGGCGGCGTTGGCAACATCCTCGGCGGCGCGCTTGTTCACACCTGCCGGTTTGCCATCGCCCCAGATGCGCGGCGGCAAAATGCTCTTGTGGCGCTCGTCAATCACATCGCACACGCATTGGCCCACCAGGTGCGTACTGATGGCGTACACCTTGAGGCCATGCTTCGCCAAAATGTCGTGGCGGCTCTGGCAATATTTATCATCGCTCAGCGCCTTCTCCACATCAAAGTGGTCGCCCCAGCAAGCCAGCTCTATGCCATCATAGCCAAAGCTCTTGGCCTTTGCGGCCACAGCATCCAGCGTCAGATCGGCCCACTGGCCGGTAAAAAGCGTCACGGGTCTAGCCATAGTTTTGTTATTGCTCCTTGTGTGTGTGTTAACTAATATTGCGCAAAGCATCCTGAGCGAAGTCGAAGGATGCGGCCGTGGCGGAACTTCGCTAGCCAAGCTCTGCATAGAGCGTCCTTCGACTTCGCTCAGGATGCTTTCTAGTAACGTTTGTTTGCTCGCAACATCAGTTATTAAGTAATCATCAGCAAGTGTATTCGCCGCCATGCAACGCGCAAATTTATTTGGCGGTGTGCTATACCTGCGCCTATGAAAAGAATGCTCATGTGCGTTGCGTTGTTGGCTATGCTGATTAGGCCTGACCGCGCCACAGCAACCATGACCCGCGCTGGTGCGCAGCCTGGCGCGAACCTGCTCACCAACCCCGGCCACGAACCGCCCGCCGTGTTTTACAAGGGCCGGGCCGAGGTGTATGTGGCCTGGAACTGGGTGCCGTTTTGGGATGACATTACAGTGGACAAGGCCGCCCGCATGCCGCAGTTCCGCCCAGCCTTCGCCGCCAACGAGCCAGCCGGGGTGCGCAGCGGCGAGGGCGCGAACCGCTATTTCAATTACTTCTCGATCAACAAAAACGCGGGGGTGATGCAAGCCGTGGAAGACTTGCCGGTGGGCAGTGCGGTGCGCTTTACCTCGTGGGTGCAAGTGAATTCTAGCGACAGCAAGTTGCAAGTGCGGCTGTGTGTTGACTCGGATGGCGGCATGTTCAAGGCCAATGACACCGCCATCACGTGCAGCGCGTGGGCCAAACCCGGCAACGCCTGGGTGCAACTTACAGTGGATGGGGTAACGAAGGGTAGCGCCGTAAACGCCATTGTGTGGAGCCGCGCCGAAACTGCGGTGGAGCACAATGATGTGTTTGTGGACGACAGTTGTCTTGAGTTGCTCAGCAGCGCCACAGACAAAGGCATTTGCAAAGGCGCGGGGCTGGCCCCTGCTGCCACGCCTACGCCCTTTGTTAATCCAACCGTCATCCCCACCACAACCCCAGCCAAGTTGGCCGCCAAACCGACAGCAACCCGTACAACAGCATTAAGCAACTCGCCATCCGTCACGGTGGTGGCCGATGGGATTAACGTGCGCCAGCAGCCCAATCAAATCGCCAAAATTTTGGGCGGCGTAAAACGCGGTGAGGTGTTGCCCGTGATTGGCCGCAGCGCGGATGGCAAGTGGTTCTCGGTGTTCTATAAAGGCGCGGGCGGTTGGGTGTTTGCCTCGTTGGTAAAGCCGAATGCAGCGGCGCAAACTGCGCCAGTAGTGAAGTAAGCCATCTAGAATCGACTTCATGTTCAACTCATTGCGTCACATCGCACGCCGCACATCACGCATTGTCATCGTTGGTTTGTTGATCGGGCTTATAGCCTGCACCCGCACAGGCGAATCGGGCAACGTGGCCGCCATCCCAACCGCAGACCCATCAACCCAAAACAGCGGTCAGCCATCAGCGATTAGCGGTCAGCAACCCATAACCGACACAACCAGCAACACAGACACAGCGCCGCTGCAAGAGTTGGATGCGCCGCCAGAGCGCCCTTTGTATGTGCTGAACGTGACGCTGGATTACGAGGCGGGCGTGATTACGGCGCAGCAACGTATCGAGTTTGTGAACCCGACCGGCGTGCCGATAGATGAGATCAAGTTCAGCGTGCCGCCTGCGCGGCGTGCCAACGCGCTTACGTTTCGGGATGCGCGCATCTACCGCGCCAAGCAGCCCTTGAAATATGAGCTGAGCGGGCCGGTGCTAACGGTGCAGTTGCCATCCACGTTACAACCCGGCAAAGCCATCGCCATCACTTTTGACTTTAGCGTGCAGGTGCCGTTGCAAGAAATTGTGGGCGCCATTGGCGGCGATGACACCAGTCGCGGCCCAAATAATTTGACGGCGGGCCATTGGTATGTGGTGTTGCCGCCCTACACAAACGGTGCATGGGACTTGCCAGAGTTTGCGCCAGTGGGCGACCCGTTTACCTCGGAGTTGGCGGATTTTGAGGTGAACATTCTTGCGCCCGAAGGCGTGACGATTGCGGCAGGCGGCGATGAAGTGCGCGAGGGGCGATTGTGGAAATACTCGCTGCCCAAAGCGCGGGTGTTTGCCTTTGCGGCCAGCCCGTATTACGACGTGCAGACTATGACCGAGAACGGCGTGAGCTATGTGCATTACGGCTTCCCGCGTTACAAAGACACGAGCGAAGACGTGATGTTTACAGCCCAACGCGCCGTCGAGTTATTCTCGCGGCTGTATGGGCCTTATCCCTACAAAACACTGCGCATTGTGCAGACCGACCGGGCGCAGGGCCAGGAATACAGCGGCATGATTGCGATTGGGGCGGTTCTGTATCGCGGCTACACCGGCAAGGGCAGCCGCCACGATGTGATTGCGACCACGGTGCATGAGACCTCGCATCAGTGGTGGTTCAATGTGGTGGGCAATGACCAGGTACGCACGCCCTGGCTGGACGAGAGCTTCGCCCGCTTTTGCGAGCTGAAGTTTTACCAAACGTACTATCCTAAAGATGTGGACTGGTGGTACAAAAATTACATCGAAGGGCGGCGCAAGGCCAGCGGCAAGATTGATCAGAGCATCTACGACTATGCCGATTCGGCGAAGTATGTAGAAGCCATCTATCGCAACGGCCTGGAATTCTTGCGGGCCGTGCGCGACCAGGTGGGCAAAGATACGTTCGATGACATCTTGAAGGATTACTACACCGCCGAGGCATACAAGATTACGACGCCGGATGCTTTTTTTGATGCGGTGGCGCGGCACAGCGACGAAGATTTGCGCGGGGTGGTGAAGGCGTACTTCGCGGGGGCGGTGGTGCTGCCGTGCAAAGTGAGCAGCAATGAGCCGGGGTGCAGGCCGTAGTCAGTCTCAGTAGTTGAAAACATTGTTAAATGATCGGCGTCGCCAGGGCGAAGATGGAAGTGACAGGGAGATAGATGCGGTC
>JAYTNY010000260.1:0-3587 GCA_043748055.1 Roseobacter sp. | reverse complement strand
AACGCAAGCCACGGCGCTCTACATGGCTACTCATATATTAGGCGCAGTCTAAAGCCTGCGGCTACCCAGCAAAGATACGCCGCAACCGAGAAACGATGACAGCTTCTTCCGCCCGCTTGAACAAACGCCTCAAACCCATCGTGGTCAACCTCGCGCTCATCCTCGTGTGCGGGCTGATGTTGTTTCCCGTCTTCAGCACGCTCGTGCTCTCGTTCAAACAACAAGACGATGTGCGCCGCCAGCCACCCCAGCTTTTCCCGTGCGATACGCCGACAGTCAGCTTCGACCCGCGCGCGTGTCGCTTCTTCACCGAGGGCTATCAGCGCGTCTTCCTGTCCCAGCCCGATGCCAACGCGGCACTCGGCTTCAAGCTCACCGGGCGCATCTTCAGCACCTATCTGCCCAACACCATTTTGTATGCCAGCGTTACGGCCCTGCTCGTCACGGTCATCTCGGCCATGTCGGCCTACGTCTATTCGCGCTATCGCTTTCGCGGGCGGCGCTTGCTGATGGTGGGCTTGCTGGTGCTGGCGGGCGTGCCTATTTTGACCATGCTGCTGGCGATGCAGCAAATGGGCAACACCTTGCGCCGCGCCTTCCCCGGCTACGAGGAGCGCCTGTTTATGATCGTGGTCTACATCGGCTTCGAGCTGCCTTTCGCCATCTGGGTGGTCAAAGGCTTCTTCGATACCATTCCGCGCGAGTTGGAAGAGGCCGCGCTGATTGACGGCTGCAGCCGCTTCGGCGCGCTGGTGCGCGTGGTGGCCCCGCTCGCCACGCCCGGCCTCATTTCCATTTTCTTGCTGGCCTTTGTGAATGTGTGGAACGAGTTCATCGCCAACTACCTGCTGATGAGCAAGCAAAATTTGCGAGGGGCTATGTATGGCGTGTTCGACTTTATCGCCCAGTCGCTCTCCTCGTATAACGCGCTGGCCGCCGCCTGCATCCTGGTGATGATCCCGGTCATCATCGTCTTCCTGTTCACCCGCCGCGTGTTCTTTCGGGCTATGATCGAGGGCGCAATCAAAGGTTGAGCATGAACGAAGACCCCATCCACAGAGTCCGGCGCATGTGCATGGCGCTGCCAGAGGCGGCAGAAAAGCTCTCGCACAGCGAACCGACATTTTTTGTGCGCAAAAAGGTATTCGCCATGTTCGCCAACAACCACCACAACGATGGGCGCATCGCCGTATGGCTGCCCGCGCCATCAGGGTTGCAGGAAACGCTGATTGAATCTGCGCCGGACACCTACTTCAAGCCGCCCTACGTAGGTGTGCGCGGCTGGGTGGGCATCACGCTCAGTCGAATCAGCGACGAAGATTTGGCGTCGCACATCCGCGAAGGCTGGTTTAGGGTTGCGCCAAAGACGCTGCAAAACAGGCAAAAATCTTAAATTTCGGGTTATTGACTATCGAGGAATTTCGTGGTCAAGTATGTCTTCGCAGCATATTGCGCTTCGCACGACTAAAAAGATGAAAGAGTAACTCTCATCTGCAATATATATAAGTCAGAAAGAGTCAGAGGAACGGGGAGGACAACAATGGAGCAACAAAATACTCAGTGGAAGCAATACATTACAGCTTTAGCCAAATGGTGGTGGCTCATCGTCATATCGGCTATTACAGCCGGCGTCGTCAGCTATCTGGCAACCCAAGCTCAGCCAAGACAGTATTGGTCCGGTGTCACACTTATGGTAGGTGACCCGTTCAAAGGGGCAGGAGCTAATGTTGGAGATATCACAACCAACCAGGCACTTGCAGCAAGCTATGCCGATATAGCCACGCGCGAACCCGTGCTGCGCGGCACATTAGATGCATTGAAACTCCCCTGGGATATAGCAACACTACGCGAAAAAATGACGGCGCGGGTTGTGGCAGGCACGCAGCTCATCCAAATCGCTGTCATTGATACTTACCCAGAACGCACCCTATTGCTGGCCAAAACAATAGGCGAACAATTGATTGCCCTCAGCCCGAATGGCAGCAGCCTGAGCGATTCTGATCGACAACTGCTTCATGATCAGATTGAAAATATTAAGAGTAATTTGGTCAAAGCCAGCGAGGAAATGAAGCGTTTGGACAATCAGACATCTAACGCGCAAACCGCCCGTGAAATTCAATCTGCCGAGAGCCGACGAAACGTTTTATTGCAACAAGCCACCACCTGGCAATCCACATTAGCCACTCTTTTACAACAAGTGGGATCGGCCCCAGTCAACTCATTAAATGTCATTGAGCCAGCATCTTTACCCAACGAATCTATTGGCCCAAACTGGCGACAAAATGTGATCTTGGCTGTCGCCATTGCAATTGCGTTGGCAGCGGGCGCGGCAATGTTGCTGGAGTATCTCGACGACACAATCAAGACACAAGAAGATGTTCGCCGCACACTAAACTTTGCACTTGTCGGAGCGATTACCCGGATTGAGGAAGGGAAAGGTTATTCCAAGATGGTGGCCGTATCCACATCCCCGCTATCCAGGGCAGCCGAGGCCTATCGTGTTTTGCGCACCAATCTTCAATTCAAGATGATTGAGCGATCTATTCACACGCTAATGGTCACCAGCTCCACACCTACCGAGGGTAAAAGCATCACAGTGTCCAACCTGGCAGCAGTCATTGCGCAGTCCGGCAAGAAAGTCATCCTGGTAGATGCGGATATGCGACGGCCAACCATTCACCGCATCTTTGAAATCAACAACAACATGGGCCTAACCAGCGCGCTGTTGCACCCCGAAATGGACATAAGCAACTTCATTTGCGAGGACGTGCTGGACAACCTGAGCATCATGCCATCCGGTGAGTTGCCACCGAACCCAGCCGAGTTGCTCAACTCTCAGCGGATGAACGAAGTGATTGCCCTGCTTAGACAACGTGCGGAGATTGTGATCTTTGACACCCCCCCAGCATTAGGGGTTGCCGATGCAACCGTGTTGGCCGGCAAAGTAGATGGCGCACTTCTCGTCGTGGATTCTCGTCACACGCGTCGCGCAACAGCGCGTGCAGCATGCGAAGCACTGGCTGGCGTGGGAGCAAACGTGTTGGGGATCGTATTGAACCGAATCAAACCCCGAGGCGCAGACGCAATGTATATGTATTACTATCCACCGCGCAAAGAGGCTGTTAAGCCGGTCAAGGGCACTTCCATGAAGGGTGCAATTATTCGTGTGGGTAAAGGCTGAAAAGCCACTGATTGAGTTAGGTTTTTGTTCGGTGGGGCAGGCTTTTCACCTGCCCCGTACACTTGCCCTATGCACCCGCAAGGGGTGCAGCTACAAACCCTCAACGCATCATCTTCGCCGGTTTCGCCAGAACCCAAAGCCAATAGCCAATACCCCCAATACCGTCACAGCAGCAATTGCGCCAAGCATAAAACCTTGCCGGTCAGTAGGCTCCGGCTGTTCCGATGTCGGGATATTTGTGGGGAGCGGCTCTGGTGTGGCTGTCGCGGATACTACGCTGGCTGTCGGTGTCGCATTGATAGTCGCCTTTGGCGTCAAGGTGGGCTGCACCACCACTGGGGCAAGCGTGATTTTGCGATCGGTTGAGAGCAAATCGAACTGAACGGTGCCCGAATCACTCAGCACG
>JAYTNY010000259.1:0-1932 GCA_043748055.1 Roseobacter sp. | reverse complement strand
GGTCGTGTTCTATGGCGATTCGCGGGCGGCGCAGTGGGTTGCGCCCGCTGTGCCAGGGCTGAGCTTTGCCAATCGTGGCATCGGCAACCAGACGACGGCGCAAGTGCTGGGTCGGTTCGACGCGCACCTGCGCCCGATCAAGCCCGACATTGTTGTGTTGCAAGTGGGCATCAACGACCTCAAATCCATCCCGGTGCTGCCCAACCAAAAGGCGCAAATTATTGCGCGTTGCAAAGCCAACATTGCCGAATTGGTGCAGCGTTCACGGGCGTTGGGCGCGAAAGTCATTCTCACAACGGTCTTCCCGCCTGCGCAGGTGCCGCTGGAACGCCGCCTGGTTTGGTCGGCTGAGGCGAATGCTGCGATCAGCGAAGTGAATGACTACATTCACTCGTTGGCAGGTGAGGGCGTCCTCATTTACGACACGCACAAACTGCTGGCAAACGCACAAGGGCTGACGCGCCCTGAATTCAGCCAAGATTTTTTGCACATAAATGCGGCGGCTTATGAGGCACTGAATGTTGATCTGATTGCTTTTTTGAGCGCCCGGTAGCCGCAGCCCTTCGGCTTCGCTCAGGATTAGTAAAGGCCCCCTCCCTCGCCGCAGACGGCGCACCCTCCCTCTCCCACTGGGAGAGGGGTTGGGGTGAGGGCTGCGTAACGCATTTGCTGAAGTCACTTCTGATTGGCAGACCGCCTCCATGAGAACTTTCTCACGACACCTTCATGTAACGGGTTTGCTGCATTCGTAACATCAGATTGAACTAAACTTTATGAAAGGAGTGAATCTGATGCGAAAAATATTTCGACTAGGACTGACCTGTGCAGGGGTGTTGTTGCTTTCAATGGCGTTTGCGGTGATGGCGCAGCAACCTGTACAGGCGCAAACCCAATCCCCCGAAGCCGTTGCCGACGACGGCAGCCGCGTGACCGGCATTTTGCAAAGTAAACCGGTGAGCGGCACGCTGGGCGAGTGGCGCATCGCCAACATTACGGTGACGGCCAACGCCAGCACATTCTTCCCCAATGGCTCGTTGGCGTTGGGCTCGTGCGCGCGCGCCAGCTACCGGCTGGCGAATGGCGTAAACCTTGCCAGCGAGATTCGCCGCAGCGATGACTGCGCAGGCGGCGGCGAAGGTGAACACGAAGACATCGAAACCAAAGGCATTGTGCAGAGCTTCCCCGCAGACCTCATCGGCCAGTGGCAGATTGGCGGCAAGAGCTACACCGCCACCGAGGCCACCCAGTTTGAGCAGCGCGGCAGCCCATTTAGTGTGGGCGGTTGTGTCGAGGTCAAACACTTGGCTGGCTCCTCGCTGGCCTTGCGCATTAAGACTGAAGACAACTGCGTCGGGCCGGGTGGCGAAGGCAGCTTTGCCATCGCGCGCGGCAAGTTGATGACGTTTCCGGCTGAGTTGATTGGCACTTGGACGGTGAACACGCAGACGTATCAAGTGGTATCCAGCACCGAACTAGAACGCCGACACGGCAACTTTTTTGCGGGCGCATGTGTGCAGGTCACCTACAACCCAACGGCGACACGGGTTGCGTTTCAAGTGGAGACTGAATCGCCGGATGATTGCGGCAACGCGCCCAGCGTGGTTACGCCGACGCTGGAGGCACATGGCGTGATTACCGGGATGCCCACAGGCGCGATGTTTGGGACTTGGTTTATCGGTGGCAAGCCCTACCAAGCCATCAGCGGCACCACCAGGTTTAAGCAAGAGCATGGCGTGCTGGCGCTCAACAAATGCGCCGAGGTCAAATACTTTAAGCAGGGCGATGATCGCATCGCCACGCGCATCGAAAGCGAAGGCGGCGATGACTGCGGGCGCGAAGGTGACCACGAGGGTGGCAAGACCGAGCGCCACGAAGCCTTTGGTGCAATTGTTTCGTTGCCGGAGTCACCCGATTTAATTGGCACCTGGATGA
>JAYTNY010000258.1:0-2879 GCA_043748055.1 Roseobacter sp. | reverse complement strand
CAGCCGCGCCAGCGATTACACTGCGATGATGATGATGCGCCCCGACCGCGCTGGCGAGATGATTGAGTTCGATGAGACGCAAAAAATATTCACCAAGCCAAAGGACAAGCGGACGGAAGACTATGTGAGCGGACGATTTGGTTAACTGAGTGATTGGGGATTAGGGATTGGTGATTTACTCACTCCCTAATCCCCAATCCCTAATCACCTTCTATGGCAACGACCCACACCCGCACCCTGCTCGACCAAGACCTGCGCACTGTCCGTGATGATATTTTGCGGATGGGGAGTTTGGTGGAGGAGCAAACCGAGCGCGCCGTACGGGCGCTCAAAGAGCGCGATGTCAGCCTGGCGCACCACATCGTAGAAAGCGATGAGCGCGTGAATGACCTGCGCTACAAGATTGAAGACGAATGCCTGCGCACGATGGCCACCCAGCAGCCCGCCGCCCGCGATCTGCGCACCATTGTGGCTGCCATGCACATGGCCGTGGAGATGGAGCGCATGGCCGACCACGCCACCGGCATCGCCAGCATCTGCATCCGCATGGGCGACGAGCCTTTGATTAAGCCGCTGGTGGATATTCCGCGCATGCAAGTTGCGGTCAACGCCATGCTGCACGAAGCGCTGGATGCCTACATCAAACTGGATGCCGATCTGGCCCGCCAAGTAACGGAGAAGGACGACGAGGTGGACGCGCTGTATCAGCAAATCCTGCGCGAGTTATTGACCTACATGATGCAGGATGCCAAGACGATTTCTGGCGCAACGTATTTGCTGTGGGTGGCCCACAACCTGGAGCGCATCGGCGACCGCGTGACGAATTTGTGCGAACGCGTGATCTTTGCTGCGACGGGAGAGTTAGGGGATTACAAGCCTATCAAAAGTATTTAGTGAATGGTGAATGGGGATTAGTGATTAGTGATTCAAACTCAATCACCTATCACCTATCACCTATCCCCATTCACCATTCACCATTCCGTATGTCAAAAATCCTAATCGTCGAAGATGAACCCATTGTGCTGGATTCGCTGGCGCGGCATTTGGAGCGCGAGGGCTACGAGGTGGCAACCACCTTGCGCGGCGATGAAGCCCTGGAAATGGCCCGCCGTGAGCAACCCGACTTGTGCATTCTAGATGTGATGCTGCCCGGCATGGACGGCCTCTCGATCTGCCGCATTTTGCGGCGCGAGAGCGACATGGGCATCATTCTGCTCACCGCGCGCGGCAGCGAGGTGGACCGCGTAATTGGCCTGGACAACGGCGCGGACGATTATGTGATTAAGCCGTTTAGTTTGCCAGAGCTTACGGCGCGAGTGCGAGCAGCGTTGCGGCGCTCGCCTCGGCGCATTGGCAACAAGCTGCAAAGCGGCGAGCTAGAGGTGGACCTGGTTTCGCGCCGCGTTTTTCTTACCCAGGCCGAGGTGAAGCTGAGCCACAAAGAGTTTGAACTGCTGACCACGCTGATGCGCAACAAAGGCGCGGTGCTGACACGCGAATATTTGATCACGCAAGTGTGGGGCTACGACTTTAACGGCGACCCGCGCACCGTAGATGTGCATGTGCGCTGGCTGCGCGAGAAGATTGAGAAAGACCCGGCCAAACCCGAACATCTGCAAACTGTGCGCGGCGTGGGGTATCGGATTGATTAGCGGGTGAATCTTGCGTAATGCGTATTGCGTATTGCGTTTGGAACGCAGCCCAACCAACGCATTACGCAACACTTCTAGAGCGCCACCGGCAGCACACCCAACATAGGCATTTGCCCGCGCAGCGCCGCCGCTAACCCCGCGAACAACGGCGTGCCATAAATTGCAATCACCGTTGGCGCATCTTTCACATACAGCGCGTCGTACGGCGAGCGGGTTGCAATCACAATCACTGGCACATTGGCTTTGAGCAGCGCGTTCACCAAATCGGCCTGGGTTGGGTTAATCGCCACGTCATAGGTCGCCACAATCACCGTCTTGCCTTCGGCAAAACTCACAGCTTGTTCAATCTCAAACGGCTGGGGCTGCTCGCTCACTTGCAGCACGCCCACGTCTATGCCCGGCGTGCCAAACGCGGCGCTTAGGCCCACAGCGTAGGGCGTTTCAATCACGGCCAGCTTGGCATCGGTTTTTAGCGGCAGCAGCTTGGCGGCATCGCGCACCAGGGTGATGGATTTCGCGGCGATGTCTGCCGACAGTTGCTTCGTCTCGCTCAAACCTACTTTGGCAGCAACAGATGCAACATCTACAAGTGCGCCATCCAACACCCCAAAGCGTTCTTTGGCTCGCAGCACGCGGCGCACGGCGGCGTCTAAACGCGCTTGTGGAATCTCACCGCTTTGCACCTTGCTCACAATCAGCGCATGTGTCTCGCGGTACACATCCAGCGTGCTGTTAAAGGTGAGCAAGTCTGCGCCAGCGACCAACGCCTGCGCCGCTGCTTTGGGCGTGGTGAACCCGGCGCTTTCCAATGCCCCCATCTCCAGGCTGTCGCTCACGGCCAGCCCATCAAACTGCAAACTTTCTGGCAAGCCTGTGCGCAGCAAGCCGGTTTGCACTTTGGCCGAGAGCGACCCCGGCAAATCTGGTGTGTCGTCTACGGCAGGGAATGTAATATGCGCCGACATGATGCCCGCGATGCCTGCGCGCATGGCCGCGCGAAACGGCACGAGTTCTATTGCGTTCAGCCGCGCTAAGTCATACGGAATCATCGGCAAGCCGATGTGCGAATCTATAGCGGTGTCGCCATGCCCCGGAAAATGTTTCGCCACGCACAAAATGCCCGCGTGCTGAAACGTTTCTATTACCGCCGTGCCAAATTCACTGACCTTGAGCGGGTCACTGCCAAATGAGCGAATGCCGATGATGGGATTCGCCGGGTTGTTGTTC
>JAYTNY010000257.1:0-10889 GCA_043748055.1 Roseobacter sp. | reverse complement strand
ATAGACGGGCGTTGTAGTCGCAGCATCGTCCCAACGAAAGCAGGGCAGCAAATCTTGAGACTTTATCTTGGACTTGTGCAACCTGCTCAGCAAACAATCCCAACATCAACAACTGCCGCGGATTAAACAAGTGATGCCAATGCGTCCACCCGCGTGTGCGAATGGGCTCAGTGGTTTTCTCGCCGGGCTCAATCCGTGCACTGGGCAAAAAGCCTTTGGCTTGCCACTCGGCAAATCGCTCGCGCAGCAGGTGCAGCACGATGGCCTCGCGTTGCAGGTCGGCCTCGTTCACGCTGCGGTAATGCTTCACTTCGATCTCACGCTCGCTGTCACGCTTCGTTTCAATCCAACGCACGCAATACAAACGCTCGCCAAACACATCGCCCGGGCGCGGCAGCAGGTCGGCGTTTTCCCACAGGCGCAGGCTGTTGCCAAAGCCATTGCCACCGTTGGCCGGGTCGCGCCCATCGCCCCGCAGCGTGCCCATGGGCGTGCGCGCGCCGCAGTGCGGGCAGTGCAGATCACCGTCCTGGGCGGTGCCGGTTTTGGCGGCGCGCATCTCGTCGGCGTTGGCCGCGCTTTTAATCACCATCTCAAAGCGCTTGTTTGCCGCATCTGGCACCAACTGGGCTACGGTGTGGGTCTTCTCGCCGATCACCCAACTGGGGGCCAGCGGCACGCGCCAGTCGCAATCGGGGCAGGTGGCCTCGGCACAATACAAATACGCATCGGCCCGCCAGCCCTCTTCGTTGCGTTCAATGCCCCACGCAGTAATCTGCGCATCCACTGCGTCGTAAACGGCTCGCTGAGCCTGCGCCACCGCCTGCGCCACGTCCTGGCCACCCCCCACAATGTTTAGCGCGCCCCAGGTCAGCAAGGCTGCCACCGGGTTCAAATCGCTGGCATAGGCCTCGCAGCCCAGGCGGGCAGCCTCAAACGGCACACTGCCGCCGCCGCAAAAAGCGTCGCCCACGCGCGGGGCATGCCCAAAACGGCGCAGCCCCAGCGCGTTCACCAGCTCTGGCAAGCTGTGCGCCTGCGTGCCCAGGTGGGCGTTAATCTCGGCCCAGGCCGCTGCATCGGGGCCATCAATCTGTTCGGGGCGGTCACAGTATTCCAGTTGGGCATCGTAGCTCAGCGTCTCGAACCAACGCCGCTCCAATGCCGCACGCGCTACCAGCGTCTCACCTTCCATGTTGCGCCGAAAGCTGGCCCGCGCCTCGGTCGAGGTCTCGGTGAACAACGTGCTGCGCTCGTTCTTGTTGGCAAACGCATACAGCACGCCTACTTTGGGGCTTTTGCTTTTGCGTCGCCACAAGCCATCGGCGTCCATCGTCATCAACTTCAAGAAAATCTCGCGGTCGCGTTTGGGGTCTGGGGTGGCGGGCAGCAGCAAGCCCAAAATAATGGCGCGCACCAACACTAACGGCTTGCGGCCCCACCACTTGCCCAGACCGGTGAGCGTTTGGCTGTAGTTGGCCTTGCGCTCCTTGTAGCTTTCCTTGCTCAGCTTAGAAACGGGAAATTGGGATTCAATGAAGGTTAGATCGGAGGTGAGGTCGGAGGTGAGATCGGACATAGCTAGAGCGTGAAGCGGTTGAGTTGCTGAATCAGGTGATGCACCGTTGTGGATGGGTCATCGTTGGCAGGAGACACGGGCGCATATTGCCCAAACAAACGCTCGGCGTTTTTGAGGGCAGTTTGTTGACGGTTTTGCAGCTTTGCAAACATCAACCAGCTATTTTTTACATATGGCTCGCCTAACAAGATGTGCAGCTTGTGTATGTAGTCAGCACGTGGGATCGAGCTATTGAGATACTCAAAATGAAGCACGTACCACAATTCGAATGCCTGGTTCGAGTAGGCTATCTTGAACTCCCGTTTCTCGGCTTGGGCCAGTGCTTCGTTAAAGCGTTGGGTGGGCCAGCTATCACGATCAAACACGCACCACACTTGGTCATACGGCTTTTTCTTGATGGACAAACCCTGCCTTTGGCGCTCGCGCTCCACCTCACTATTGGCGCGGTTGACCACACTCAGCGGGTCGGCGCTGGCTCCATGAATATCCACATCAAACACCGATGCAAATTGTCGGTAGGCGCGAAAATAGTTCGGCTCGGTTTTCTCACCTTCACACACAATCAAAAACCGTTGGCGCAGCTCGCGCATGGGTGGCGGGCGCTGATAGTGTCCGCGACGATCTTGCTTGCGTGCAGGCTTACTCATCGGGGGCCGTCTCCCCGTTTTGGGCAATTGCTTTGGGTGAATCGAGCATATCACGCAGGTCACCCAAAAATGGAATTGCGCCGTAGCGACCAAGAATGTAATCCTTCTCAAAGCTGGCATCATTGCGCACGCCTTTGAACTCGGATAGCGCATATAGCCGACTGGCCTGCTGTTGATCCTTCTCGATAAACCAAATTTGGTCGCGCCGAAAAAGTTGATTGGTCAGCAAATTGGTGTCGTGTGTGGCAAACACCAACTGCGCATTGCGCGGGTTGGCTTGGGATGAATTGAACAGTTGCACCAGGTTGCGTGTCAAGATGGGGTGCAAGCGTGCATCCATCTCATCTACAACCATCACCCCGCCTCGCGTTAGCACATCCACAATCTCGCCCGCCAGTGCAAATACGCGTTGTGTGCCATCCGATTCTTGTTTGACAAGGTCAAAAAGCACTTTCTGATCACCGTCGTTGCTGCGATGCACCGTTCGTGTGCGCAAGGCTTCAAACGTTAACCTGCGAGCAGGTGCCTGGCTTATTGCGCGGTTTGTTTCAGGCTGTGGGATTAATGATTGCTGATCAACGGATACAGGTGAAAGGCTACGCTCCGCAACAACGTCTCCTTCAACTTTCTCACGCTCGACTGAGACATCGTCAAAACCCAGGTTAAGACTTCGCAGCAGGTCCAAAACCATATCCCGCTTAAAAGCTTCCGGGCTACGCGGATCTAAAATCCGTTCAGTAGACCGGGCGCGGAAAGTCTCGCGCAAACCAGAATCAATGCGCAAGCGCGCAAACCAGTCAATCACCTCACGCGCTATATGCCCATTGAATTCGGACACCACAGGGAGATATAAACGGTTTTCACGAGTCCGTTCCTGAAGTTTGTCGCCTTCCTTTTTGAAGACGCTCCGAAGATCATACGTGTCGCCATCTCGCTTGAACAAGAGCGTTTCCCGTTGTTCTGGGACGTAGTAAAGCCACTCAGCCACAATCCTTTCATGGGTCGCGTCAAATCCATAACGATATTGAGTTTGATTTGTAATAAAAACCACTTCAAAGTGGGAAGGGCGTAAAGCTGAGGTCGAATCCAGCAGAAAGGGTTCAACGTCTATTTGATCTTCTGCATCAACATCGCGACGCAATGTGAAGCGTCGCAATTGCCGTTGCATAAATCTCAGCGCCTTGATGATATTGCTCTTACCGCTGCTGTTCGCGCCATAGAGCGCCGCCGTTTTTAGGAGGCGCACGCCATTGGCCTCGAACACATTTTCCTGGTCAAGCAGCTTGTTCTTAGCCACTGTTTTAGCGGCCACCATGCTCAAGGTCTGCGGTTCAAGAATTGAGCGAAAATTGCCAACAGTAAACTCGACAAGCATGTTTTACCTCGATCAAAAAGCGTATTCGTGATTTTTTCACAAATACAGCCTATTGACTGCGAGTATACCGCATAGTGCGTTTTGCCATGCAATTGGAATCAGATGGCAGATTTGGATGTTCGTCTGCGGGCGGGCTTAGGGTAATCAACTTTCTGCGTAGGTACTATTCCCTCAGCAATTTCCGAAGTTTCTTGATCTAAAACTCGAAATAGTGACAGCGCTTCCTGCGATGCACGCTGACTGGCATCTAAATCTTCGAGATAGGCCCGGCGGGGATTATCGGGCACCGGATTTTCGGTAAGCGCAAAACGGACTGCTTTGCGCCAACCCCGATTGCGCCCACTCATGGCATGGCCGGTTGCGGCGTTGGTCATGGTGTATAGCCACCAGCGCTCCTCGGGCTGCAACCCCAGCCAGTTGCGAATGGCGGTGGGGATCGTGGCCGGGTCGGCATCTTCGATAGCCCAAGCCAGGAGCATCAGCTCTTTGCCCAGTAACCGCGAGACATAGTTCACACCCGTCTTCCACTTGCTTGGCTTTAGGCCAGATGTTTTTAAGCGGCGGTTTAACTCGGCGCGCACCTCTTCGGCCATCGCATTCCACTTGGCACGCGAAAGCATTATTTTGAGTTGACCATCGTGCGCATCCGAGAGTGAGCCTGTATCTTTAGCGTTTTCGGTTGTAAATGTGAAATGTTCGGAAATGGCGACATCGCGCCCGGCTGCTGCCGGCACATGCACTCGAAAGTGATGCGTAGCCGCTTCGGGCACAAAGCCAAAGCCCTCTAATTCAGTCATCGCGTCAGTCATCTCGGTCTTCTCAGTCAATACAGTTGCCATAGAACACCTGAGCGACATTGTCTCACCCGCCGCGTGTCTGATGCAAGCATTTGTTTACTGCTTTATCTCATCGGGCTTAATGTCCGATTGGGTTTGCGCGGCAAAATCAGTTAGCCCCTGCCCGGCCATAAAGCGCAGCCTATCGGCACGCAGCGTAATGGCCGCATCGGGCAGATGTGTCCGCATGCCCGCAATCATGGTTTCGATCTGTTCAGGCGTTAACGCCACCGTATCCCCAAACACTAACTCTATCCAATTGTGGCTGTCTCCGCTGTTCAATTCAATGCCACCCCCGACAATGGTCGCATCCAAGTTGCTCGCTCGGCCTAAAAACTCAAACGTTTCTTTTGTGTTGCCAGTTGAATGTTTCTTAGACCAATCCGCTGGCTTACGCGGGTCAATGCTAAATTCTGGTGCGGCCTTGCTCCAGTCAATAGTCCGAGTGTGTTGTTCAGATTGAATGCCATCGCGTTCAGCAATTGCCAGCACCATGCGCGTGTTTATGGGAACGGGGAACTCGCCCTCATAAATGCCGCCGTGCGTTTTGGGGTTCGAACCATCTGTGGTGTAACGAATCTGCGCCGAAGGAGAAGCATCCAGCGTCACAAAAATATTTTTGCCCACCTTACGCGCCAAAGATTTTATTGTGATCGTATTTGCCCATGGTTTGGCTGGCCCGGTGACGTGCTGCCCAGTCGAATCCACAGCTAAAAAAGAAACTTTTAATTCATCAGTAATATAGTCGCGCCTATCCAATTTTTGAGAGGCAGGGGTCGCATCACCCCCTACTTCGACATATACCGTGTCGGCATTGCGAGGGGTGATGCGCAAGGTTGCTTTCCCCGTGTCATCATCACGCTTCATCAATTGAATCGAGACGTCGGCAGCAGGTTTGGGGAAGGGCCCTTTTGCCACAAAACCGCCTTCTTCGCGCCAAATCTCTTTCTGAAGGCAGTCATTTAGAGTTTTGTCGAGTGCATCAGTGCGATGCCATTGCCAACCTGTTTCGCTCGCGGCGCGGCGTTTTACATCCGCCCAGGGCATAGACTTCTGAGTAAAGATGCGGGCTTCAATCTTTTTGACAAACGTATCGCCTGTGATGTTCTCCTCATACTTTTGTTCAGCTTTTAAGGCGTCCACAATCTGTTGTTCACCGTGATAGTCGTTGCCGGTATAACGCATGTTGAATTCTGTGCTGACCAAGCCGTTCTTGTTTGGATAGTGCAGCGTGGTGAAGGTCTCTTTCACGGTCATCAACATGCGGCTTTGCAGCTTGTCGTATAACTCGCGAGCTTGTTGCATTTGCTGGTCGCTATCCGGAACTTTATCGGCTTGCAACTCGGCCACAATCGCTTGGATGGCTTTGTACTGGCGGGCGACATCCAACAGTGTGTCAAAGCTCTTACGCCCTGTCAAAAATGCCACTCGGTTGCGATACGAATTGTTCTCAAAGAATGCCCGAAGGTCAGGGTTCAATCCCTCTTGATGCGGGTTAGCAATTACCAACAGCACGCGATCTTGTGTCAACTTAATTTCATCTACCGCAGGCAGCACTTCAATATCCTGGTAGCACCAGCTATTGCGCGGTGTAAACAATCGGCTCAGAAAAGCCTTTAGCTCTTTAATAGATTGTTCGGGCACAAAAGACTTCGCCAACGTGTTCAGCTTGGCATTAATGTTCTGAACATCCTTGAAATACAGCTTGCCATCGCCGAGCCGATGCAAGTACCACGCATCTGTCTCAAAGTCGGTCAATGTTTGCTTGAGCGTTGAGGCATCACGTCCAGGCTCGCACAGATTTGCCACAATCTCTGGTGGGATTAACCCACGCAACGCACCTGCAGCGGTGGATAGGGAAGCCACCAATAACAGTTTGGCAATATCCTGAGCCGATGTGTTGCCCTTAACGAGGTCTAGGTGCTCAGCCACAGAGGCTCCTTGTGATGCGACATCGTGCGCTACTGCGTTCTCCAGGGTCGGGTTAATGTTGCGTATTTCCGACACAGTATCCCGGTCATTCAGATCGAGAGTATGGGCTGCAATCAGGCTGGGATTCGCATTTTGATTGTTATAGATACTGGCAACCACCACGCGCATCAATCGAATAAGCCCACGAGTCTGTTGAAAATTTTGATTCTCCTTGAAGCGCGCGTATAAATCGCGTATGCCCGGATGAAATGGATACGACTCCTCTACTTGCGTGGCAAATTGTTCGGGCGATTGGCTGGTCGTATCCATCGCCTTTGCTTGTCGAATCGCTTTGCCATATGCCTGCGCCACAGCCTTAATCTCTGTCTGTGAGGGCAGCTTTTCAAAAACACGTTTGCGCAGAATTTGATAGAACTCATCGCTGTTCATGCGCACCGGCTCTAAATCCATCACATGTCGGTTTGCCTCTTTGTGCAAGTTGTCCAATGCCTGGTTAATCGCCTGACTGCCCTGATCATAACTTGCCGTTAAATCTGTAAGTACCAGACAAACATTGGGCAGGTCTTCGGCTATCGCCACAAATAAATTTGCCAGCGCCGTGCCAGTAACAACTGATAAATCTGAGTTGCCAATCGCCTGTGTGCGCGCATTTTCAAAGTAAGGAGGTAACTCATCCAGCAGAATGAGCGTAGGTTGACCCTTGAGGAGATTCACCCACGCGCTCTGACCCGGAGCACGGAGTGGGCTGTAGTAATCGTTAAATGAATCGCGTTTGCCAAGTTGTTCAGCCAATGCACCCCAAATTCCAAACTTGGCATCGCTCTCGCGCCCTGAGAAGCCGATGACACGCACGGTCTCCAAAGATTTCTGTGTAATGTGGATGCCCCGCATCACCTCATCCCGATATCCAGGGTGCTTTGCTAGCAGTCCCAACGCAATAAGGTTATGTGTTTTGCCGCCACCCATTGCCTGTGTCAGGCGATAGATGCCCTGATCGCTTGCGCCTTCAAACCGTTTGAAGCCATTCTCCAGAAGAAGACGCATTCCTTGTGTGACATGATTCTCTTGGAAGAATTCGTCTGGTTGAATTTGATCACGCAGCAAGTTATTCAGACTCAATACAGTGTCGCGGCGCGTTACATCGAAAACGGTTTTACGAGGGGTGCAAAGTTCTTTGATGGTTTTCATGGTTTTGGTTTGATCGAACGCTCTGGACAGATTGTAGCCAAAGGCTGGCCTATTGTTGACAACAACCTGTTTCTATCAACACAGATCCGATTGGTCAGCACTGAACGAATAATGTCAATGAGGCAGTCCATATCCCAGCGATACAAGCCGATAGGACGTGTGCCGCGAAGTTCTTAATACACCGATCAAGACCGAACGCCTCAGCCTGTGCCATGTGAATCGTTGTAACTCTGCTAATTCGCATCTTGCAATGAGAATGGAAAAACGTCTATCTTTTGCCACATTCGTTAAGGCTATAGATCATTCGGCTGAGAGTCGGTCTTCTTTTCGACGATTGAATACGGCTGTGTTGCACCTAGACCCGCAGTCTTTGTCTTCGCCAAAAGCATCTGAGTCACGTCCTTCACAAACCGTTCTTGCATTGCTGCAAAGGCATTCGGCGGCACATGGTCTTCTGGCAACGGCCAAGAGGGATGAACATACATGAGATCGACGATGACACTCTCAGTGTTCGCGCGTTCAGTAATGATTTGCCTCAAATCGTGTGGGTCTAATTCGCTGCCGAATATGGGCATTTCTGAACAAATCGCATTGATCATCGGTGACCGATAGGAGGGATAACGAGATAGCTCATTTGCCAAAATGGAATCAGGATTTATTGCCGGTAAGTAAATCGGCGTGTTCATATCCTTGATCCAATGGCCTTTCAGATCATCGTCAACATATTTTTGAATCGCGGGGTCTAGCTCGAAATCGAGCACCTTATGGTCGTGACCAAAAGTGACCGAACGAATTTCAATCAGTATGTTGTGCCTCAATTGTTGTGGCCCGCCGAAATCTGTGAAATATTCCATCCGATTACGATGGTTAAACCAATCTTCAATTTGGTCTCGTAACTGATGGTCTTCATTGCTGACATAAGCGTCATAGAGTGTGTTTAGCGCCCAGCGGCTTAGGAACGCTACAGGATTTTCAATTTGCTTTTGCGGAATCAGTAAGGGCACATCTTCCAGATCAGCCACATAGAAATACTTGTCAAGCAACCGCAGGCCAAACATCTCGATATCCCCGCCTTGGCTTCGACGATAACGGATAACCCCATCCAGCAAGAATTCTTCACCCTTCTCTCCCCGAAAA
The DNA here is from genome assembly GCA_043748055.1 of Roseobacter sp. Taxonomy (GTDB): domain Bacteria; phylum Chloroflexota; class Anaerolineae; order J036; family Brachytrichaceae; genus JANMVQ01. Next base: position 2,195 of record JAYTNY010000257.1, on the reverse strand, counting down.
CGATTTGCGATTTGCGCCAACTCAATTTGTTTGCCAGGGGCGAGGCCTTTGATGATCTCTAGCAGGTTATCCAACCTCGCCTGAGCCGAGTTCACTTGCTCTGGGGGGTGTCCGGCCAAGCGCAATACAAAATCTGCGGGTGCGCCAAAGTACTGCGCAAGTCTTCGGCAGGTGTCGCGATTTGGGCGCTTTTTAGGGTTCTTAATAATGTCCTGAACCGTGTTGGGACCTAATCCCGCGCCTAAGGCAGCCGCTCTCCATGAAAGCGAACGCGACTTGCACATAACTTCAAGCCAGGTACTCACCGATTCAAATTCGATAGGCTTTTCTAGATTATCAGTTGACATTTTCAAACTTATAGTTTATATAGTAACCTGAAAAGTTAATCTGCTCCAAAATGAATTATGACAAATCATCTTTTTGACTATCTGACCAACGCAAAGTCGCTATGGTTCACAAGAAACCGCCGGCGCAGTGCCAGCACAAAAGACTCCTACTGGCGTTTTGTTGGCCGCTACGCCAAATTTCTGCGAGATCAGCACCCAGATGCGGGTGTGACCTTTGAGATTCCGCTCTTGGATGATTGGGTGGATTTCATGGAGGCCAAAGGGCTAAGCGCAGCCACCATCGAAACACACATTGTTGGCTGCTTGCAATTCGCTCGCTTTGCCTGCGACCACGAGTTGATCCCTCGCGTTCACGTCCCGGTAACCGCGTCGGTTGACATGGCGCCAGTGGTTAGCGAGTACGGCGAGATTCTCAGCAAAGATGAGTTGCTCACGCTCTACGAAACGCCCATCAAGCGAGCCGAGCCATCTTGGAACAGCAGCCGCAGCCGAACAATTTCCCTGCGCGACGCCGCACTGATTGCGATAGCTGATGATCTGCCCGATTGTGACTTGCGCGCGTTACTGCGATTGACCCTCGAAGATGTAAACTTCGATCTCAGCTATCTTCGCATCCGTGAGGAGTGGCAGCGTATCAGCAGCGAAAGCGTTCACCGCTTGAAGGACTTCCGCGCCAGTTTGCCAGAACCGTCAGACACGCTGTTTACCGCTTACACGGGAAACCAATTCACTTTCGCCGATTGCCTGACCATGCTCATCAGCAAAGCCCGCGACTATGAAGTGAGCGTGCCAAACTGCATTCCGTGTTTTGGGAGCCTGCCCGAGGAGACGCGCAAGGTCTTGAGAGAACAGCGCATCAAACGATTCGCTGATCTTTCACCCATACGCGACAGTCAAGTGATGCGCTTTGTCGTCTGGACCGCCTGTCGGCCAGACGAAGCCTGCCAAATCCGCGTGAACAAAGTGAAATGGGATTTGAATGCCGTGGAGTTCGCCAAGACCAAGAGCGGCCACCCGCAAGAGATGCCCATCCCCGATGAATTCCGCCCAGAGTTTTATGCATACGTTCAAAGCCTTCCCAAGCATGAGCCGTATGTTTTCTTCTTCGAGACCAGCGACCGAATTCACCGCAGGTATCTTCACGGCCTCGTTCGACAACATGCACTCGATTGCGGCATCACCCGCTTGCGTGTGTATCCGCGAATGATTCGGCGCACCGTTTCTCGATGGATGCGTGAGCTTGGCGCAACTGAAATCGAGATTGATCTCTTTCTCAGACACAGCCCCAGCTCACTCACCAAGACGCATTACTCGCCGGTGTATGCCAGCGACATTCGCCCCGTGCTCAAGCATCATCCTATTCGACACATGATGCGTAACGATGCCCAAAGAACATCCGTCACATCTTCACAAGTTGCATTGGTTTAACCCGAATTCACTCACGATTGAGGACAAGATGAAAAGTCATATTCACTTTGTAATGTGCCCAATTCCACCGCATTCGCGAGAGGCTGCACTTGCGCACAACCCCTCGGCGAACACGTGTTCAAGCCATGCCTGTAAGCCGGATGCTGTCTAACGCGGTTTCCCGCGCCGAGGCCATCGTCTATCTGTGACATTTATTACTAAATGCCTCCGGGTTTCCCCGTGCCGCTTACCCGTGTGTCAAGTGGTGCGGGCCGTACCTCCACACTATCTAGCGTTGCTTCCAGTGGGGCTTGCCGAGCCGCGAACATTGCTGCCGCGCTGGTGCGCTCTTACCGCACCGGTTCGCCCTTACCTGACACCCACCCCTACGGGTGGGTGTCAGGCGGTATGTTTTCTGTGGCGCTATCCGTCGTATTGCTA
>JAYTNY010000256.1:0-6672 GCA_043748055.1 Roseobacter sp. | reverse complement strand
TTGCCTACGAACGCCGTTATGTTGCCACATAAACCCTCTTCTAGCACGTTTTCACGTCGCTCTGTATAGAGGTTGCCCCTAATTTGCAACATGCTTTGTACAGCATGACAACAACATTGAAGGATGTCACAACTTTTGGCGTATTGGGGATAGGATACTTAGATATATACTTGCGCCGATATTTAGAGGCCAGTCTATGTTCGACTGTAATACACTGACCTCATCATCTTTTCTATCTTTATCATCTTTGTCATTCAACTCAAAAGGAACAACTTCACATGAGCACAAAACTTGCCCGGGTGGGCTTATTCGTTGCAGGATTGACATCCATTGCCATTGCAGCGATGGCCTCTATCGGAGGCCCCTCGGCGGCATTTGCCAATAACCCCAATCGCGTGCCATTCGTCGCTCCCACAAATACACCCCCGCCAACCATCACCCCAATCGTAACAAAGCCCCCGCCCCCCAAAGGGGATAGTTCCTTTGCCGATCCCTATGTCCTCAAAGCTGTCAATATGGCTCAGGTAAAGCCGGGCGATACCATTGAATTCGTTCTGGTAGTGGGCAACAAAGGGATTGTGGACGCGGTAAACGTGCAAGTGCGCGATACGTTGCCCGATTATCTGGATATTGTTTCGGTTACCACCACTAAGGGCACGGTGACGATTGATGGACGCAAAATTCTGGTGGACATTGGCACGGTTGGGGTGGCGGAACTCATCACCATCAAGATCACGGCCAAAGGCAATGCCGCCATGAAATCTGGGACGTGCGACAACATGGTATTCCTGAACACCACCAGCGGCGGCGACCGCATAGAGAACAACGCCAGTGGTGTGAATTACATCTGTGGTGAAGTTGTCAACCCGCCCACGGGTGGCAACACAGTGAACAGCGAAATGCTCACCTGGGCGTTGGTGTTCGCGGGCTTGTCGATGATGGGCGCGGGTCTGTTTGTGGGCCGCCGCAAGGCTTTATAAGCTGTTTCGCAGCAAAGTTATTCAGAACCGCTCACACTCTGAGAAGATGTGAGCGGTCTTTTTGTTTTTCATAACAATTTGTCCCTACACTGTAGAGCCATCAACTTTTGAGGGGATTTAAGGAGTGAACTGACCTATGAGGAAGACGCTTTCGCATTTGCTAACGCTTTGCGTATTAACCTGTATTTTGACTGTGGCGTGCTGGCCGGTTATGCCTGCTGCGGCTCAATCTGTTGAACCCGTTGCACCCGCAGATGGGCTGCAAATAGAAGAGACGAGCGACGGCATTACGTTTGCTTGGGTTGGGCAGGTGCAAGCTGGCCCGAGTGCGCCCACCATTAGAGATGCCAGCGGGCAGTGGCGCACCATAGAGATTGGCGACCGGCTGCTGCCCGCTCAGCTTGTCTCGGTTGTGGTGGAGGATTCGGCCCGAATCGCGGAAGGCAAGGGCAATCCCAAATCGCTCAAACAATCTTTTGCGCCAGCGGCGCTGGTGGTAGAAAGTGCGCCGTGGGCGGCCAATCTGCCGTTTGTCAACATCCCCATCCCGCAATCGTCTACGGGCGAAACGTATCCGGACATGGCGCGCACACCCAACCCGGCTTTGCCCAACGCGCCCGTCATCGTGCTGCGCGAGGGCTATGTGCGCAACTTGCATCTGGCGGTGCTGGCTGTCACACCCATCTACGAGCAAGACGGCGTGGTGCGCGCCGCCACCCGCATCAACGCCACGGTGCGCGGGGTGCGTTTGCTCAAAGATCAAAACGAAATCCTGGCCCAGTTTGATGTGAATGGCGCCGGGCGCGAGCCGCTGCGATCTCTGGCTATACCCAACGCAAGCAACGCCCCCGAGGCACCGCCCGTGCCCGGCCCAACCGTTTGGCCCAACCCCAACGCGGTCTACAAAATTGGGGTGGCACAGACAGGTGTGCAAGTGGTGAGCTTTAGCAGCCTGCCCGCTGCGCCCGCCGATCTGGCCTCCGCCAACTGGAACGTGCGCTACAACGATCAGTTGCTCGCCATCATCATGGTGGATGTCAACGGCAATACTAAGTTTGATAGCAGCGACTACATCAAGTTTTATGCGCCTTATGCGGGCGACCGGTTGAACACCACCACAACCTATTGGCTGAGCTATGACAACGCGCCGCTTGCTGGCGCGCGCATGGCAACGGTGTCTAAGCCCGTAACCAATGCCCCCGTGAGTAGCTATGCGTTGGAGCGCCGCCAGTGGATCACGCGCACGCTCTACACCTCGCTGTTTGCAGGCGAGGACGGCGATCACTTTTTTGCGGGCCGCACAAAGGCATCCTCTCCAATTCCCATCACTGTTCCGCCTATTTCTTTCACTTTGGATGGCGTGTTGCCACCCGCAGGAGGTAACGTAAGCGTGACGCTGGCAGGGATAGGCACAACCAGCGGCGCGCACAACGGCGAGTTCACTTTGAACGGTGTGGTGAAACCGGTGACCTGGAGTGGCCTCGGCGCAATCCCCGCATCGGCGGGAATGTTTGCCATTGCCTCGCCGCCGCAACTCAGCCCGCCCCCGCTTGGGACGTTTCAGGTGAAGGCACAGGCGGGCACGGCTGTGGATGAAGTGCTGATTGAAGCGGTGAAATGGGAGCGCCCAGTGCTGTTGAACAACTTTGGCGGCAAGGGTGCTGTCTTTCACACCCGCACCGATGGCAACTTTGCATATCAACTTGCTGGCTTACCCACATCCACTTTCTTTCTGGATATCACCGCGCCGCTGACCCCAACCATCATGAACAAGGATGGCGCAGCGACGACCTACCAGTTTCAAGATGTGCCTGGGCGTGCTTACTTGATGGAGGGCGCAGGCCAGACTTGGACGCCGACAGTGAGCAAGCACACGCCGAGCGCGTGGGCGAACTTGAATAAGAATGTGTTGTATGTGGTGCCTGCCAACTTGCAGGCCAGTTTGGCCCCACTGATTAGCTTGCGCACCACGCAAGGCTACCAGCCGTTGGCTGTGAACCTGGAGGCGATTTACGATGCCTGGGGCTACGGCCAAATTTCGGCACCCGCCATTCGCAATTTTTTACGCTACGCCGCCAGCGCCTGGGGCGTGCCACCCATCGCCGTTACGTTTGTGGGCACCAGCACGTTCGATCCGTTTAACTACCTGGGTGATTACGGCGAGAACCAGTTTGTCTTGCCTGCTTATCTCGGCTCGGTCGATCCGTTTATCGGCGAGACTGCTTGCGACACATGCTTTGCCGCGTTGGACGAAGACGAGGCTATTTTTGCCAATAAAGACGATGCCATTTTTCCCGACCTGCTGTTTGGCCGCTTGCCTGTAAAAACTGCCGCCGAGCTAAATACGTTGGTGACCAAGATTGTGACCCACGAGACAGCGGCGTTTGGGTCTGCGCTAAACACTTGGCGCTCGCGCATCGGCCTTATTGCCGACAACTATCAGTTTGAGGACGGCCACACCGATGGTGCAGGCAACTTTGCGGCATTTAGCGAGGCCTCGGCCAGGCTCCATCCATCGACGATCAAACCTACCCGTGCTTACTTCGATCTGTGTAAGCCGCACACGCCCACCATCACCTTGCCCCCTTGCGATTTGCAGACCGGCGGCCTTCCGGGCCAAACCACCATCGAAACTATGCGTCAGTCAATCGTCAATATGTTTAACGCGGGCCAATCGCTCATTGTGTATAACGGCCACGGCAACCAGGTGCAAATTGGCGACGAGAAGTTTATCGAAGCTATTGATGTGGTGAAGCTGACCAATGCGACCATGTTGCCCGTCGTCTTGCAGATGACGTGCTACACCAGCCAGTTCATCAACAACACCTACCAAACCCTGGACGAGACCTTGTTGCTAAAAGCCAACGGCGGTGCAATCGCCATTTGGGGGGCCACCGGCCTGGGTGTGGCGCACGGGCACGATGCGCTGCAAAGCGGCTTCTTGAAAGCATTTTGGAAACCAACCAACGTGGGCAAAACGGGCAAAGCAACGGTTGGCTCCGCACCCATAGGCGAGCTGACGATGATGGGCTACAACGAGCTGGCCCTAAACGGCGGTTGCTGCCAAGACACTATTCGCACCTTTTTGGTGTTGGGCGATCCGTTAACCTCGTTGCGCATGCAAGCCCCCAAAGGCATGTACTTGCCCTACACGCGTAAGCCTTAGCGCAAATTGCAATTACATAGACGCACAACGCAGCGCATCAAAAACAAACCAGAGTTTTTACAAAAACTCTGGTTTGTTTCTTTAGACCTACTGCAAAAGTCTGTTCACACGCAGCGCTCGTAGGGGCTGGTCTCAGACCAGCTCCTGCTTTTGCAAGAGGTCTGAGAAAGTTCTGCGTTACATCTAATTCCTTTTGCGCATGATCAAGTCGCATCTTTCGATGAATGGCTTCCCATTTCAAGCTCAATAAGATGACACGATCAAACCCGTAGCGATGATTCGCCTGCGTAGCTGTCACCGCCCCAGTGACTCTGCTTTTGCAAAGGCCTTTGTGGCGGGAATGTCAAAGGTCACCTTATGCGATTGGCATCGACGCAGACACAGACGTATTGCTTTACACACAACACTTCGCACAAGTTTTCACCCCCAGCTTTTACGGTTTGGGTGATTGCGCTTGCATTGTTGGCAAGCCTCTCTAACCCGCCTCGTGCTGCGCGTGCCCAGAACGACCCACCTATTGCGCGGGCCGCGATGACGCAGGTTGTGGTTACACAGCAGGACAGCAGTTTGGAGATAGCTTGGGATGCACCCACCTCATTGCAGGCCTCGCCCAGCATAGAAGCCGTCTCCTTGCCGCTGGTTAACGTGCAGGGTTGGCGCTTGCCTGCCCAACTGATTGCAGTTGAGCAAGCGGTTGGGTGGGCAGGCGCAGATGACCTCGCTACTTTGCAGCCAGCCGAAATAGCTGAGATAGCGCAACTCAATGTTGTTCCTTGGCTGGGTGTGTTGGAGCCTGTGGCACACATTGTGCCGGTGCTGCTGCACAACGATGGCAGCCGCGAGGAACGCCCTGCGCTGGCGCAACCCACGCTAACGCCCACATTGCCCACTGCTCCTATGACGTTGGTGCGTCAAGGCATCTTGCGTGGGCGGCACATCCGGGTGTATGCCTTCAGCCCTCTCTTTCAGCAGCAGGGCCAGCTTGTGTTGGCTACCCAGTTCCGCGCCAAACTAACGGGCGCACGCCTTATCTCTGGCTTGCGCATGATGCAGATCATGCAAGAGCCTTTTGCGGCTGTAAGTGCAATCAACCCCTACAACCTTTATAAACCCCAAGTGATGAACACGAGCACCCTGCGCAAACTGATTGTGGCGCGGCAAGGCATTCAGCGCCTCACGGCCAGGGCGCTTAGCAGCGTGGGCTTGAGCTTGAACGCAGCGGATGCGGCGCGTGTTCATGTGCGTTTCAAAGGCAAAGATGTGGCTTTGGAATGGCGCGGCCTGGAGGATGGTGTGTTTGATGGGCAGGACGAACTGCGCTTTTACGCCCAACCCCCCGGCGATCGCTGGAACAGCACCGCTGTTTACTGGCTGAGCATAGAGCCTGAGTCCATAGACGCAAGCGTGAGCATGGCGGTGGTCCCATCCAGCCTAACCACCGCGCCGTTGCGCACCACTGCTACCGAGCGCGGGGTGTGGCGCGCCCCCACGTTTTACGATTCGACCTTGCGAGGCCCAGACGGCGACCACTGGTTTGCGCAGACCTTGAGCGCGGCGGCGGGTGTTACCAGCGTTGCCACCCTGACGCTGCCGAGTGCGTTGCCATTGGCGAGCGGCATCGTCTCGCTCACTGTTTTTGGCAGCACGTATAACGCTGGCACGCGCACGCTCTCGGTGCAGATGGTGAACCCGGCGACAGGCAAGCCCACGACAACGACGGATACGGATGCGCCTGATGATACGCACACTGTCTTCGAAGGCGCGGGGGATTGGTCGCACCGTTTTGCGTTGGCGGGCAACACCCCGGCGCTGGCGCTTAACTTGGCCTCGGCCAACAACGATCAATATCTGGTGGATGGCGTGGCCTATGAGCGACCGGTGATGTTGAACCTGGGTGGGCGCAGCGCGGCGTTTTGGAGCGTAGCGGGTGTCTGGGCCTACCAACTCAAAAATGTGCCTGTGCAGGCGACGCTCTACGATGTCTCCGATCCGCTGCGTCCGGTGATTCAACCGTTGAGCGATGATCGGTTTCAGGCCGGGCCAATGCCGCAAGCGTTCTGGCTCAGCAACCCAGCGGATGAGGTGCAACCTGTCATCGAAGTGCTGCCAGATGCCTCAAGCCTGGATCAATTGCAACCCAATCTCGACCAGATTTATATTGCGCCGCGCGCCCTGCGCCCAGCCTTAGCCCCGCTGATTGCGTTGCGCTATTCGCAGCACCACACCGCTTCCGTCGTCGCGGTCGAAGATATTTACAACGCGTTTGGCGATGGCGTAATTGCACCGGATGCCATTCGCGCGTTTCTGCGCAATGTGGTGCAGCAGCACCCCAGCTTAAAAGCCATTACGCTGGTGGGCGATGGCAGCGACGACCCGCTGAACCATTCGGGCAAAGCCAACCCCACCCTTATTCCTCCGTTCTTGGCTGATGTAGACCCGTGGATTGGCGAGACCGCCTGCGATGCGTGTTATGCCCAACTGGATGGCGACGATGTGACAAGCGACGTGTTGCCCGATTTGCAAGTA
>JAYTNY010000255.1:0-4168 GCA_043748055.1 Roseobacter sp. | reverse complement strand
AAACGGCGGCAACTCGCCATCCACACTGCCAATACCCGCGATATCCGAGATACCCAGCAAATCCCAATTCAGTTCTTTGGGTGGTTCAAGATCGCGTTGGTGGGCAAAGGCAAACATGCGCTGCGCAGGCGTGGCCGATGTAGCTGTGATCCATGTTGGCGGCACGGTGTAAAGCTGCACCACGCCGTTGGGTGTGGAGATAGGCACAGTGACCGAGATGCCCGACGGCGGCGGGTTCAACCCATAACGCGCGTTATCGCCCGGCCCAGCAAACATGCAGGCGCGGGCCACCTCACGCCGGGTGGCAATAAAGCCGGTGTGCCCACTGCCTTGCGAATGCCCACCAAAGCGCATCTTGTTCCAGGCCAGTTCGCCGCCGCTTAACACAAATTGGCCCCAGCCTTCGTTGGGCTGCTGCGCATGCAAATAGCTCAGCAGGCTGCGCAGGCGGAAGACGATTGAATTGCTTGCCGTGACGGTGACGACCGAGCTGCTATCTACACCCATAATCACCTCCTGCCGAAAATCGGTCGAACACTGCGGGTCTTCGGGCAGTTGGTTCAGCGGCTTCTCGCAGGCGTTGTTTTCGCTGATGAGGTTCTGGTAGGACAAACCAATCGCGTAATAGCCATTCAGCGCGGCCTGGTTCACGATCATCTGGTCTTGCAACGGCTCTAAGTTAGTGCCTGGCAAAAACACAAATAGCTCCGGCTGCCGCCGCGCGGTTTGGCTGAGGGCCACATAGTGCGGGCAATCCGGCGCACCGGTGATGGCCGGGTTGGTGGTGGCGGGCGCGATGCGGCGCGTTTGCACACCGGCGGGCACCGGCACGTTCGTCAGGCTCACTTTGCAATCAAATTGCGGGCTGGCCGTTTGGGTTTGGGTGATTAGGCTCGGTGCAGCCATGCTGCTCGCTTGCGTCGTCGGCGCGTAGGCAGCGTTCATTAACACCGCCACCGCGCCCAGTACAGAAAATAGTTTTGTTTTCATAGATGGATCTCCGCATAAGAAGATACAAACTTGCGCGGGTTGCGGTGTCTCGGTTTTGGGTGGGGGTGTCTCAGAGCGAAGCTCAAGCGAGTACATTCACGCCCACATCAAGCCACCGCCGCGTTCAATGCGCTCGAAATATTCTCCAGCCCCTCTTCCAATTCGCTGGGTATGGGCCAGCCAAAGCCCACCCGCATATAGCGCCGCTCCTGCTCGAACCAATGGCCGGGGCCAACAAACGTGGCGTAGTCGTTTTGCAAGACGCGGTAAAACTGCTCCACATCCACAGGTGCATCGGGCTTGATGCGCGGGAAGCACACCACCCCACCCTGCGGCGGCACCCACTCCAGCCAGGCCTGTTGCTGCATCCACGCCTGCACCATGCCCAGCCCACGTTGGGCCTCGGCTTGAATGCGCGGCAGCCAACCGGCGCGGTTGCGCAGCACGGCAAACGCAATTTCTTCTTCAATGATCGCACCGCTAATCTGCATCTGCTCTTTCGCCGCCAAAAACGTGTGCGCCAATGTCTCGCTCTGCGTCATCAGCCAGCCCAGGCGCAGCCCCGGCAAGCCATATGCTTTGGAGAGCGATGACACGCTGATGACGTTCGGCCCAAGCCGCGTCGCGGGCGGTGGCGGCACGCCCAGCGTCAAATCGCGGTAGGTCTCATCCAACAACACCGTAATGCCACGCACCTGCGCCAGTTGCACAATGCGCTGCAATTCGTCTTGTGGCAGCACCACACCGGTGGGGTTGTGCGGCGTGGTTAGGCTGATGAGTTTGGTGTTGGGCCGAATGTGCGCGGCGATGTCCTCTGCCGTATAACGCCAACCGCGCTCAAAATCCAATTCCACAAAGCTGATGGGGCAATCGATGGTGCGCGGTGTCTCGATATTTGTGGCGTAGTTGGGGCGCAGCACAATCAGGTGGTCATCTTTTGTTAATAACGAGGTGCTGACGATGAACAACGCACCCGCCGCGCCTGTGGTCAATAGCACGTTCTGCGGCGGGCAGCCCGCCTCATCCGCCAACAGATGCCGCAAGCTGGGGTGCCCGCGATGGTCGCCATACATCAGCACCAACTCGTTAAGATCGAGATTAATACCCATTTCGGCCAGCGTGCGGTCGCGCACACTGCTCTCGGCCAAATTGCATTTAATCGTGCCATAGCCCACTTCTTCGGGGCTTTCAATTTCGATGGGCATACGGCGGTAGTTCATATTGATTTGTATGCGATTGACGTTGCGTTACTTGCCAAGCGCCTGCCAGTAACGCTCAAAGCCTTGCTGCACACAGGCTACGATGAGTTTTAGAAAGTCTGCGTAACGCCCATGCACATGCGCCTCATCCAATGCAGCGTAGTAGCGCAAGCGTTGCTCTACGGGCAATATCACCGCCGGAAAGCCCGCTTTTAGCAACTCCAAGTTCATCAACAAACGCCCAGTGCGTCCGTTGCCATCCACAAACGGGTGAATCTTCACAAAGTCGGCATGCACTCGCGCTGCCCGCTCTATTGGGTGTAAGGCTTGGGCTTGTGTGTCGTACCACGTCACAAAATCAGCCATCTGAGTTGGCACATGCAGCGCCTCGGGTGGCCTATGTTCCGCGCCCGCAATCAGCACGTTAATCGTGCGGTAGCGCCCGGCATTCTCATCATCAATGTTCTTCAACACCAGTTGATGAATATTGCGAATTTGCCACTCGGTCAACGGCTCGCGGCGCTGCACAATATCTTCGACATAAAAAATGGCATCGCGGTGGTTAATCGCCTCAAAATGTTCGCGCAGTAATTTGCCGCCCACCGTAATGCCTTCCAGCACCACTTTGGTTTCCTGCAACGTCAGCGTGTTGCCCTCAATGGCATTAGAGTGATACGTCCAACGCAACACCAAATCCTCGTGCAAGTTGCGCACCAGCGCAGGCGGCAAAGGGCGCAACGCATCTAGTTTGGCTTTGGCTGCGTCAAGAGCGGCGAAGTCATTGAACATCGTCGTACTTTATATCACGCTGAGTCTGTGCGCATTTCGGCCCGCGTCGTCTCCACTTCTTTTGCTAAGCCCATTCGCTCAAACAAGCGCACGGCTTCATCCAACGCGGCCTGCGTTTCCACCTCATTCGCCGCTGCGCACAAAGTGCGGCCCAACTCGCGCCAGGCGCAGGCTTCGGCATAGTGGTCTTCAATCTGCTGGGCATTGGCAATGGCGGTGCGCAACGTGTTTTGGCTGGATGGATATTGCCCGCGCGCCCGCTGCACCATTCCTATCACCGTAAAGGCATAGGGCTGCATCGTTGCCTCTTCCTGGCGCATGCACTGCGCGGCATAGTGCTCGGCCTCGTCCAGTTGGCCCAAGTAAAAACTGGCTTCAGCGGCAATTGGGCTTAATACCGCCAGTAAATAGGCATGGTTGATAGATTGTGCGAGGCGCAACCCGTTCTGCGCTTCAGCCAGCCCCTTGCCATACTCGCCCGCCGCCACATACGCCGCCGCCAAATTCATGCGTTGATACAACGGCGCAATCGAATCACCCATCTGCTCGTGCATCTGAATCGCTGTTTGCAAATGGGTTACGGCCTCTTCATGGCGGCCCATTTGCCACGACACGCGGCCCAACTGAGCGTGTAAGCGGGCAAACAATTTTTTAGATTCAAGTTGCGCATGCTCTGCCAGAGCCAACCCCTCTCGTAACGCCTGTTCAGCCCCCACATAATTGCCCAGATCAGCTTCCACTTGCCCACGAAAATTCAACGCCTCGATATGGGCTTGTAGTGCTGCGTTGCGGGCCTCATGCATTTCGCCCTGGCGGTAATGCGTGTAGCCCAACGCCGTCCACATACGAATGCGCTCCTGAGTCTGTTGGGCAGCATTGGCTTGCAAACCCTCGCGAAAAGCGGCGGCGGCCTGGTCGAGTTGTCCGCGCATCTCTTGCAAATTGCCACGCAACCGCAGGGCATACCCCCGGTGCGGGTGGCTCTGCGGCCAGCGCACCTCTCCTAAATCGGCTAAGCCTGCTTCGGCTTCGCCAGTCAACTTGTGCCATTCGGCACGCAGCAACGCCAGCGCGCGTTGGGCTTCCTCATCGCGTAATTCGCTTGCACCCACATCTGCAAAAATGGTTTGGGCCGATTGGGCCAGCCCGCGCCCAGTTTCGCGCTCGCGGTGGTTAAACCACAGCCAAAT
>JAYTNY010000254.1:0-12261 GCA_043748055.1 Roseobacter sp. | reverse complement strand
GATGAGTTCACTAATCCGAAAGAAGCCCCCGCTCCCGCAAGCGGTTGGCACGCCCCAAGTATTTTTGCCGATGGTCGGCCAGGACGATGCAAAAGCCCCGATGCAGACACCTGCGCCCTCACCCACTGCTGGCCCATCCCCCACCCCAACGCCCGTGCCGACATTGCCCACGCCACAACAAGCTGCGCGCTTTCTCTCGCAGGCCACGCTGGGGCCAACCACGGAAACCCTTGCCGATGTGCAAGCGATTGGGTTTGCCAAGTGGCTGGATGCACAACGCACCCAACCCATCAGCTACACCCGGCCTTACTTGGATGCGATTCGCGCAGATTTAATTGCCAACGACAAGCCGCAAACCGACCTGCCCTATGCCCGCAACGATAAAAATAAGTCGTTGGTGGTGTCGATAAATTTCTCGACGGCGTGGATGCGCAACGTAGTGTTTGGCAAAGATGTGCTGCGCCAGCGTGTGGCGTGGGCGCTCAGCCAAATTATGGTGGCCTCGTTCCGCAACGATAACTTGCTGAACCGCAGCGGCATTGCCATGGCCCGCTACTATGACACACTGGCCCACTATGCACTGGGCAAGTTTGAGGAGTTGCTGCTGGCGGTGACACTGCAACCCACGATGGCGCATTACCTAAGTTCGTTGGGCAACCAAAAAGCCGACCCCAGTATTAACCGCTCGCCCGACGAGAACTATGCCCGCGAAGTGATGCAGCTTTTTACGATTGGGCTGTGGGAGTTGCAGGCCAATGGCGAGCAAACGCTGGATGCCAAAAAAGCACCCATCCCAACGTATGACAACAAAGACGTGGAAGAGTTTGCCCGCGTGTTTACCGGCCTATGGCTCGAGGGTGTGCCGTTGCCTAACGATGATGCGCGCGGCTATAACCACAACGAATTAACCGATAGAAACCTGGTGATGCTGGAAGACCGCCACGACCGGGATGCCAAAACGCTGTTTCATGGCAAGGCCTGGGAGACAAAGTTGCCTGCGGGCAGCAGCGGCCTAAAGGACATCGGCGGTGCCATTCGGGCGCTCGTCAATCACCCTAACGCACCGCCGTTTATTTGCAAAAGCCTCATCAAGTTTCTCGTCACCTCAAATCCATCGCCCGCATATGTTAAACGCGTGGCCGATGTGTTTGTGAACAACGGCCAGGGCGTGCGTGGCGATTTGTTTGCCATAGCCAAAGCCATTCTGCTGGATGCCGATGCGCGGGGCGACCAGACCCTAAACGACCCCAAGTTTGGCCGCCTGCACGAGCCGATGGTGCGCGTGACGCGGCTGGTGCGGGCGTTTAACGCGGGCAAGAACACGCCCGATCTTCAGTACTGGGCCACCTCGCTAAACCGAGGCGGCGATGCCGATGCGCTGGGCGAGTGGCCGATGTATAGCCCCAGCGTGTTTAACTTTTTCTCGCCCAACTACCGGCACCTCGGCGTCATCGCCCAAAATGGCCTGGGCAGCCCAGAGTTTCAAATACTTAACTCCGTTACATCGGCCACGCTGGGCAATCAACTGGCGGCTTACATCGACACCGTGCTACACGAGCGGCTGGCGGGCGGCACGCCGCGCTTCGAGTTCGACTTTGCCAAAGAGATTGCGCTGGCTAACACGCCCGATGCATTGGTAGCGCACTTGGACTTATTCATGTGCAACGGCCAGATGAGCGCCACGACGCGCCAGAAAATTTTGGATGGCGTGGTGAAACTGGCCAACGCAACCGAGCGCGTGAAGTTTGCGGTGTGGCTGGCGGCAGTCTCAGCAGATGGGGCGGTGCAGCGGTAGTGCGTCGTTCAGACCTGACAGGTGGCGCAGTCATGTTCTAGCTCAACTACGTTTGGACTGCGCCACCTGTCAGGTCTGCATCGGTTCGCAATCAGCCGGCGCAGCCAATGACTAATTTTGAACTTAGACGTAGAGACGACCCAATGAGCTGTCTCTACAAATAACCACGAGGAGAAACCCATGAATGACATTCACGACCAACCCATGAGCAAGATGACCCGCCGCAAGTTTTTGGGCGCGGCCAGTTGCGCCGCCCTCGGTACTACGGGGCTGTTCTCGACCCTGCTCAATTTGAAGATGACGAGCAAGGCTGTAGCCGCCAACCTAAGCACCAGCGGCAGCGCCAGTGCTGCCGAGGACTTCCGCGCACTGGTATGCATCTTTCAGGCCGGTGGCAACGATTCGTACAACATGCTTATTCCCACCAACACAGCGGACTATGCCCAATACAAAAGCGTGCGCGGCAATTTGGCGCTGCCGATTACGGGCACCGGTGCAGCGTTGGCCCTGAACGCGCAAGGCACCGCAGGCCGCAGCTTCGCCGTGCATCCCGCCATGCCCGAGGTGCGCGATCTGTTTAACACAGGCAAGCTCGCCTTTATTTCCAACGTGGGCACGTTGATCGAGCCGACGACGGTGGCGCAATACAAAAGCGAATCGGTGCGCATCCCGCGCGCGCTGTTCTCGCACAGCGACCAGATTATGCAGTGGCAGACCTCGTTGCCACAAGGTGGCTCGCCCACCGGCTGGGCCGGGCGCATGGCCGATGTGCTAAATGCCAAAGTAAATACCGGCGGCATCGGCATGAACATTTCGCTCAACGGCAACAACATGATGCAGACGGGCCTGGCCACAACCTCGTACGCCATCAGCCCCAAAGGCAGCATCAGCATCATCGGCAAGACCGCAAACGCGGGCAAGAATGCGCTGCGGTTCGATCAGCTCACCAGCATGGCCGATGTGCAATATCAAAGCCTGTTTCAGCAGGCCTACATGAACGAGATACAGCACAGCATGGACAACGATGAAATATTTTCGTCGGCCTTTGCAGGCGCAACCGTAAACACGGTGTTTGCAGACAGCGGCCTGGCAGAAGATTTGCAAGCCGTTGCCAAAACAATTGCCGCACGCGCCGCGTTGGGCATGAAGCGCCAAGTGTTCTTTGTGTTGTATGGCGGCTGGGATCACCATCAAGAATTACTGGACACGCAAAACGAAATGCTGGCGGTGCTGAGCGGGGCGCTGAAAAACTTTTGGGATGCGTTGGTGGAGCTGGGCGTGCAGAACAACGTGACCGCGTTTACCAGTTCGGACTTCGGCCGCACGCTGCGCTCTAACGGGCGCGGCACAGATCACGCCTGGGGCGGGCATCACATGGTCATGGGCGGCTCGGTGCTGGGCCAGCGCATTCACGGCCAATACCCAGACGATTTGGGCCTGGGCGGCAAATGGGATGTGGGCACCAACGGGCGCTTGCTGCCCACCACGTCAGTCGATCAATACATGGCCGAGTTGGCGTTGTGGCTGGGCGTTGCTAAATCAGATTTGGCAACCGTTTTTCCAAACATCGCCAACTTTTACGATGTAGGTTCGACGGCGATGCCAGTGGGGTTTTTGCCCGCGCCAAGTTAAAGCAACTGTTTCGCCCGCTCCAACCGTACGTTTTTCTCTTGCACCAATTGCGCGGCAATGCGGTCAACATCATCGCCTATGGCGCCTGCCGCAATGGCAATTTGCCGCGCATGCAGGCCCATGTGGCCTTGCTGAATACCTTCGGATGCCAGTGCGCGAATGGCCGCAAAGTTTTGGGCCAGCCCAACGCACGCAATAATCTCGGCCAGTTCGCGTGCGGTTTGCACACCCAAAATTTTGAGGGCCACCTGCGCCGAGGGATGCACCCGCGTGGCCCCGCCCACAATGCCCACCGCCATCGGCAACTTGATCTCGCCGACCAAATCACCCGCGTCGTTCGTGCGCCAAGTGGTCAGGCTGGTGTAGCGCCCATCGCGTGCGGCGTAGGCGTGGGCGGCAGCTTCGACTGCCCGCCAATCGTTGCCCGTCGCCAACACCACGGCGTCCACGCCATTCATCACGCCCTTGTTGTGGGTAGCGGCGCGGTAGGGGTCTAGCTTGGCGAAGAGGGAAGCTTCGACGATGCGGAGGGAGATTGGAGATTGGAGATTGGAGATTGCAGAAGGGTCTAGGTCGAGACTTGATACTGGAATGACGCACTTTGCCCAGGCCAAACGTTTATCGCTCAAATTGCTAAGAATGCGCAAGTTCACGCGCCCGCCGCTCAGTTGCTCAATCTTGGGGGCCAGTGCCTCGCAGGCAGTGTTGATGAGGTTCGCGCCCATTGCGTCGCCGCAGTGATAGAGCAAGTGGATGATAAGCATTGGAGAGGGATTAGGGATTGGGGATTGGGGATTAGCGTCAATCCCTAATCCCCAATCCCTAATCCCTAATTCCCTAATCTCCATCCCCACCGCTCGCGCGTGTTTGCTCTGGGTGGATGGGTTTTGCGTGTTGAGCCAGTGAATCAGCTCGTCTTTGGCTTCTGTGATGCGCTGAATCGCAACATCCATTTCCGGCACATCCAGCACTTGAATCTGCCCAATCATGATCGGTTCGCTGCTGCCTGCCACAAAGCCGCCGGTGGCTTTGGCCAGCCTAGCTGCAAAGCTGCACGCCGCCACCACTGAGGATTCCTCGACCACCATCGGCACCAACACCTCACGGCCATTCACCACGAAGTTTTGGGCAATGCCCAGCGGCAGCGCATAGGTCGCCACCACATTTTCAATCATGTGGTTGGCTTGGTCGAGGCTAAGGCCAGCGCGCAACGCGGCAATATCTGCATCGCTGAGGTTGAGCGCAGCAGCGCGTTGCTCAACTGGAATATCGCGGAGCTTAATCACTATTCACCATTCCCTAATCCCTATTTCTTGTTCCAATCTTTAACCAACACAATAAACAAAACACCCGCCGCCACCCGCAGCGCCGCCGAGAGAGCAAACAAGGGCTGATAGCCAATCGCCTCACTCAGCAGACCGCCCAACACCGGACCAAGCGCCGCACAAATGGACACAGCAAACGAGTTGATAGCGATGTAACGGGCGCGGCCTTCTTCGGGCGTAACGCTGAGCAGGCCGTTGAACGCCGCCAGTTCGTGCCCGCTCCACACCACGCCGGCAATCATCTGGTTCAGCGCGCCCAGAATGGGGTTCTGAATAAAAATCCAACCAAACGGCACCATCGCCGTTAACACGCGCAACACGCGCATCACCCGAAAATCGCCAAAGCGCGCAAACACCCACGAGCCGTACACCCGCCCGGCCACTAGGCTGCTAATCAGCTCGGCGGTGACGATGTAACTGATCTGTGCGACGCTAAAGCCCAACACCTTAGCCTGATACACCTGAATAAACGGCCCGCCAATATTGACCGCCAGCGCCAGTAGACAACCGGCCAGGGTGTAGCGGAGGAACATTGGGTGCGTCTTGCGTAACGCAGACAAGGAGAAGGGGAGATGGGGGGACAAGGACGGTGCATCGGGCTTCGCACTTACTTCCGCTACTTGCCCCCCTGTCTCCTTGTCCCCTTGTCTCTGTTCTTTAGACGGAAACTGCGAACGCGGAATGCGCGCAAACGCAAACGAGGCGATGAAGCCGATCAGGCCCGCCATGACAAACACGATTTGATAGCCCACTGGCGCAGCAAAGCCCGCGATGATTTGCCCGGCGATCAATGTGCCCAGCATGCTAGCGATGCTCATGGCAAACGTGCGCGCCGAGAAATAGCGCACCCGAATGCGCGGCGGCACCAGTTTGCCCACAAATGCCGTCCATGTGGCCGCTGTGAACTGGCCCAGCACCGTGCGGCCCACCAGCAGAATCATCGCCGCAGTCACCACCCAGGCCGACTGTGGCCCCATCAAAACGGGCAGCAGCGCCAGCAACAAGAAGCCGATGCGCGCCACCATGTTAGGCCACAAAATAATGCCGCGATACGCGCCCGTGCGCTCGGCGATAGCGGCCCCGGGCAGCGGCGTAATCGCCGTCGCTACTTGCGTGAGGGTGTTGTACAAACCAATTTGCGCGTTGCTGGCGTTGAGCGAGAGCAGATACAAATTCGTGTAGTTGGCGGCGGCGTTCTCGCTGAACATGCCAAACACGCCGTTGGTATACAGGTGGCGCAAGCCCGCATCTTGCGCGGGCGGCAGGGGCATCTCGTCGGCATAGTTCAGCCCCAGAATTTGGCGATAGTTAAAACGCATGGTGTTGTGTGGATTATGGCCCGCACGGCAACAACGCGCTTAAAGCCTGCCCCACCCCAGCGCGGCTGGGCGCGCCATGCGCAGCCACATCTTGTTGAATGGCTTGCAACACTAGTTTGGTAGCGCTGTATGCAGGGATGGAGCCTGCGCCCGGCGGCGGGCCGCCCGACACCTCGGTGTAGCGCTGCATGGCCTGGGCGCCCTCGGCTTGTTGTTGGGGGCTTCGCTGGATGGAGCCACGAAAGACATACGGGTTCGCGGTGCAGCTTGCGGGTGCACCATCCAACGCCAACACCGGCAAACCAGCTTGGGCGTAGGTGGGCAGGGCAGCGTCGGTTGTGTCTTGCCGCAAGTGGCCCAGCACTACTAGAACGCTTTCATCTTGCGCCACGGTGTGGGCCACGCGGGCGGCAAAGGCGGGGTCGGCGTTGTCGTTGTAAGCCACAAATTCAATGTTGTAACGGCCTGCGCCGCCCGCCATGTTCACCTCACGCAGGGCCATGCGCATGGCGGGGAAGGCATCGTAACCCACCTGGCGCTGGCGGCCCTCGAAGGGGGCGACGAGCGCGATTTTTACGGTGGGGCGCGGGGCAGCGCAAGCAAAGAGTAAGTAGTAAGCGGTAAGTAGTAAGTAAAGGCGTTTGCGCATTACTTCTCCAGGGGAACTACGGGCGGTTGATCGGGCTGCAACGAGTACGTGCCGCGCAACATCACCGAATCCACCTCTTTTTGATTAAGCGCGTAGTACCACACCACCTGCACCGAAATCTTTTCGCCTGGTTCGGGGCGGCGCTTGAACGGAATCAAACAAGCGCTGTCGTAGATCGCCACAGCATTGGGCCAGGCCCAGGTGGGAGCCAGTCCGCCTTGCGGCTGCCAATCGGCTTGGCCCAGCGGCGCGCCGTCCGCGCCCAACAAACGCATGGAGACTTGCAGTGCGTCCGCCGGATTTTGCATCGTCGCATCGCGCGACCAGATGGGCCGGAAACAAAAATCGTGCAGCGAGGTTTGCAAAATATCGGCGCTGTGCAGGCGAATGCCGTTGCTAAACGTGTGCAGCACTTGTGCTGGCGAGTCCGGCAAGTTTGCCGAAGGCAACGTGGCCGTAATCGTCGGGCCGAGGATCATCGTCCCAGTTGGCACCTCGCTCTCGTCCCAGTTGCCCAACGAGAGCTTGAGCAGCGTGGGGCCGGGCAACGCTTCTTTGAGCGTGACTTGCTGGCTGGTGCGCGCATCGCTGGGTGAGATGCTGCGTTGAAATTGAAACAGCGGCAGCGAGCGCACATAGGCGCTGGCGTTGGGTGATTCTTGCGTCACCGTAATCTGGTCGGGCGCACGGTCATCCTTCCACTGCAAACTCAGCGAGAAGGGCTGGCCTGCAACAAGGTGCGTCGGGGTTATCGTCGCGCCAATCAGTTCATACTCAGTATGGTCGGGCGTGCGCAAAGTGATGGGGCCACGATGCGGGAAGAGCCGGATGTTTTGATCGATGGCCTGAAGCGATGGCGTGGGCGCAGGTTGCAGCAGACGCGAGAGTTGGGCCAGTCCGATTAGCACAACAAACGCTCCGAGCGTGACGACCGCATAGACCCTAAGGGCCTTAAAGGCCCTTAGGGTCTGCCTCCCCGCACGCCAGACCGCAAGCATGGCCCAAACAATCAGCCCTAATATCGTCACCAACGAAATGCGTTCGCCCCAAATTTGTAACGGTGTGCCCTCGTAAATCAGCGATACCTTATGCTCGCCTTTGTTCAGTCGGATGGTTTGCCAGCCTGAGCCGGGGTTAGCGCCAATCTGAAACCCTATCCCCGAAGGCTCGACACGCCAACCACTAGACTCGATCACCGGAAATGCCAGGTTTGCTATATCTGACTTCACCCGCACGCGCCATGTTTGTTGATTAAGTGTGGCGTTGATTAATTGCGACTCCACCTCATTCCCCGCATACATGCCCAACGCACGGCGCGGCTGGCCCATCAGATCAAACCCGATGCGTGGCCAGGGCTGCACGGCGCGGGGTAAATACTCGGCGCGAATAGTGGTGCCAATGTTGCCGCCAAACCACTCGTAGAGCTGAATGCTGTATGGCGTCACATCCTCGGCGCGGATGTTTAATCTCTCGTTAGGCAATTGGGGCAGTGAAGTATGAAGTATGAAGTATGAAAAGAGGATCAGCGTGGCTTTGCCCCATTCTCGTTTCTGTATGCGCAGCTTCCCCAACCCGCCAATCAGCAATGCCGCAAATACCGCCTGCACCGAGAGAAAGCGCCACGGAAACTGCGCCAGCGCCAGCAGCGGCGCATTGGCCCAGATGAACGACGACAACGGCGTGAGCATGAAGGTGCTGAGGAGAAACAAGGCGGCAGCCAGCACAAGCGATGCCCGCGAGGATTTCGCCACCAGTTCATCCAACCCCAAGGTAAGGCTTTCCGCCAACGTGCCAGTGGCTTTTCGAGGGCGCAAGCTCCACAGCCAGACACCCGCACCCAAAACAACCAACCCGGCTTGCGCCAAGCCCATCGCAAACACGTTCAGGTCTTTGCTCACGGTGTAATCGAACAGCAGCGTGGGTTGCACCAAGTTCAACTCACGAAAATGGTTGGCGTAGTTAAAGTAGCCCGTAGTCTGGTTGCCAAGCTGCGCCGAACTCGCCTCACCCAGCGCGGGTAGCCAGAACCACGCGCTGAGGGTAAGGGCAAACAAGGCGGCCAAGATTAGAGGGACAAACGACGAACGACGGTGGACGACCGTAATCAGCGCAACAATAGTGATGAACGGCGCAAACAACACCGCCGAGACATTGTGCGTGAGCACCAACGCCGCCAGCGACACACTGAGCACCGCAAACTTGAAACCTGTAACCTTCAACCTGAAACCCAGAACTCCCCACAAAATAAGCGGGAACCACACAAACGCCCAGAATTCCGAAAGCGAATCGCCCCGCACATAGATGTTGGCAAGGTGAAACGGCGTGAGTGTGTAGGCCGCTGCGGCCAGCAGCACGCCATTGCGCGGCAAGAACTGCTTCGCCAACAACGCCATGCTGCCCGCCGCCAAGAACATGCCTGCGGTCTGGGTCAGTTTGATGGCGGTGAGTAAATCGAACCCAATCAAATTAAGCCCCGCTGCCAGATAGTAGGGCAACGACGCATAAAAATTGAAGAACGGATAGCCCAACCCAAACGCCGCATCCGGCATCCACCGCGCGGGGAAGATGCCCGCCCGCAAGTTTGCTACTAGCTCGTAGGTGCGAATCAGCAAAAATGGGCTATCACCCCCCACATGCGTGTTAAGAATGCCAGGGCCGAGCCAGATGTTGAGCGAAGCAGCGCAGCAAACGAGGGCCAATAATGCGTAAGGCGTAACGCGTGAGGCTTGTGTAACCACAGTTAAGTCCTTACGAATAACGCATCACCAATTACCAATCCCTAATCACAACTGCCGCCGCCGCAGCACCAACGACACCACAATGCCCACTGCACCTAGCACCAGCAGCGTGCCGCCAATCGTCGCCAGCGCGCCAAAAATGTTGCTGGGGCTGGTGATGGGGTTGGCGACGGGCGTAGCGGTCTTGCTCACATCGCGGAACTCATCGGCGGGGCGGCGCAGGCCGATGAAGAAGATGGACTTCGCGCCGGGGTTCACCGTCACCGAATCATCTAAGGGTGTGGTGGGCACATAGCCTTGCGTGTAAGTGGCCGCAGCGGTGTAGCCCAGCGCGGGCAAGTTCTCGAAGCAATGTCCACTCACGCCCTCGCTCACCCCATCCGAGACATAGCGCGCCACCTCTACGCCGCCGCTGGTTAAGGCAAACTGGATGTTGGGAACGGGGTCTTCGAGGCCGCGTTTTTGTGACTCGCCTCCCTCAACGGCTGCGGTGGCAATCACCTGCTCGTCGCGTGTGCCATTTCCGTTGTCATCAAAAAAAGCCAGCACGCACAGTTGGCCGGTGCCACTGATGGCGGTGCTTTGAGCAAGTGGAACTTGGTTAACCACCGCTGTACCCGGCCCCTGAGGCGGCGGCTGGGTGGGCGGCGGCAACGGCGTGGCGGTGGGTGCCGCTTGAGGCAGCACGATGACGAGTTCCTGACCGATGCTCAGCAGATCGTTCTGCAAGCTGTTCAGTCGCTTAATCTCATCCACCGTGGTGGTGTATTGCGCAGCAATCGCCCCCAGCGTGTCGCCCGAGGCGACAATGTGCTTGACACCGCCAGTTTCTGCCGGCGCGGGTTGGGGCGTGGCTTCGGCGGGCGCGGGTGTGCCGTTGGGGTCGGGCGTGGGCGTGGCTGCAACCGGCGGCGCGGCATACGCCAACGAGGCATCGTCCCAGAACACCTCGTTGTGCCGCACAATGTCTTTCATGGTGGCGTAGGTGTAGACGATGACCGTGGTCGAACGGGCCTCGGTCTCCACCGTGAACTCGACAAAGCCATCTTTGGCCTCTTGTTCACCCGACCAAACCACCTGGCTGCTCAGCGGGCTAATCTCGCCGTTGTTGCCGCCCAGCGGGTCTATGCCCACCTTCAGGCGTATACCGCTGCTGGGGCGGGCGCTGATGGGGCTTTCGTCGTTGGTGCTCCATACTTGCCCAAACACGGTGAACCTGAGCTTGGCCCCCACTTGCACGTTTTCCACTTTGCGGTAAATGCCCGCCGTAAAGGTCTTGTTCTGCTCAAAGATGCGCTGGGCGGCACCGCTTTTGGACCGCGTAGTGCTGGCAAACTTGGGTTGAAAATTGATGCCTTGCGGGTCGGTGTCTCGATGTGGAATAAACCACACGCCCCACCCTTGCGGCACATCGCAGCCGCCGCTCTCGCAATACTTGTTGGTGTCGTTGGCAAACGCGCCATCAAAGTTTTCGGTAAAAAGCGTCTGTGTCTGAGCTTGTAAAACCTCCCGAAGATTCAGAGCCTTCGGGAAGTTTTGCGGGTGAATGACAGGGGCAGCATAGGCTAACTGTGGCCCCATCAAAAACGAACCAGCCAGCGCAAACACAGCGAGCCAGCGTGAGACAGTTGAGACAATGTGGAGTAAGTTCTTCAAATCTTTTCTTTCGCGGAGGTGCGGAGGAGCGGAGATTTTATTTTTTCTCCATACCCTTCGCTTTCTTCGCGCCTTCGTGTTCAAATCTTGTGTGTGGTCAAGCGCATTAACGCGGGGACGAAATGATAACTGAGTCGCCCAACACGTTACCGCTGGCGTCCAATACATTCAGGCGCGTGCCGGTGGCGCGGTCGTAAATGCCCACACGCACTTCATCAAACGGTTTGCCGCCGCCGGGCACACGCAGCGCAAATTCATCGGCAATTAAATCGCCGGTGCGCCAAAAGTTTATAGGCCAATAGCCTGCGCCGGGGCTGCCATCGTGCTGGGCAATCAGTTTGCCCTCGCGCAGCCAATGCACATACACGGCGTAATCTTGGTTGATGGGTTGCTCGGTGCGCCAGGTTAACGCCACACCACAGTCCTCCGGTATTTGGGGGTTGCAGCGTTGGTCGGCAAAGTTCAGGCGAATGCCCTTCTCAAAACGCGCACGGTCTAAGCCCTGCGAGAGCCGTTGCGTAAGCTCGATAGCGATAAAGGCGCGGTGTGGTTGCGGGTCTAAATCGCCTTGGGCCAATGGGCCTTCGCTTGTTTTTAGCACGGCGTTGGGCGGCAAGGCATCGCGCATCCCGCTCCAATCGCGGGTGGGGTCTACGATGAGCAACCAATAGTTCGCGCCCTCGCTGGCTGGCTTCCACTGCATCGGCGAGGGGGCATCGGGCAGCAAAAACGCGCGGCCTTGTTCCATCGTCGGCGAGAGAAATTTGAGCGCAGCATTGTCGCTGGCGAGGCGCTCTTGCACCAGCACCGTGCCGTTGGGCCGCTCGGCCACAAAAGTGTTGATGGATTGCGCCATCGCCACGTTTTGCTGCTCCAGCCAGTAGCCGGTGAGCGGCTCGTTGACATATACCGTGAAGTAATCGTATTGCGTTTTTAGGCCAGTAAGCGTGATGAGTATGGCAGCGATGGCAGCAGGCGGGCTGACCCAGCGCGAGATGCGGCCTGTAACGGTTAACAGCCCGCGCCGCGAGGCCTGGCCCAATGCCCATTCCAAACCCACCGCACAAATAAGGCACGCGGCGGGCAACGCACCGATGCTGCGCAAGAAGTGGGGCGTGTCCTCGGCCAGAATAGTTGGGGCAAGGAA
>JAYTNY010000253.1:0-3996 GCA_043748055.1 Roseobacter sp. | reverse complement strand
AACGCACACCGGCCATGGCTGCCGGTCTTACCGATCACATCTGGTCTATGGATGAATTGCTCAGCTTTCGTGTTCCGCCGGACCATCTTTAAGCGTTTTAAGGTTCTACCTCGTTAAAGGGACACTACCGATTTTTCTGGAGGTACTCGAAATGCTACAAACCTTAACCCCCGCGTCACACTTGAATGTGCGCGAACGCGCACGCAGCCTGCTGCTCAAGGTCAATTGCAAACTGCACACTGCCCTAAATCTTCGTTCGCGGCGCGGCGAAGGCAACATGATCTGGACGATTCTCGTCGTGGGTCTGGTCGCCGTCGTCGCAGCCGTTTCGATCTACCAGTTCGGCCCAAAGATCAAAGCCATGGGCGAGAAAGCCAACACCACGTTGTCTGCGCCACCCTGGTAGGCAGAGGAGTGCTGAGTGCTTAGTGCTAAGGACTAAGCACTCAGCACTAAGGACTCATGTGATGAAGATCAATCTCCGTTCGCGGCGCGGCGCAGATGGCCCGCTGGGTTTTCTCATCGCGCTGCCGGTGTGGTGGGCCACGATGGGCGTGGTGTTGGTGCTGGGCTTCTGGCTGTGGTCGCTGGCGGCCAACGCCCTCAGTATGACCCGCAGCGGCCAGGCGATTGCGGTGGGCAAAAATGGTGAGTCGCCTCGCAAAACTTTTCTGGCAGCAGCATTGGGCGGGTACGCCACCCACTACGCATCGGCCAATTACGCGCAACAAGGGCGGGCTGTCGTGGGCAGCATCAATGCAAGCATAGATGTAAACGCGTTTCCATCGCCAGACCGCATCACCGTCCGAGCGCGTTTTGTTTCGCGGGCCGAGCAGTTCTATCCGCGCCCGCCCAACAGCGGATGGGAGTGACCGACGATGAAACCGATTAACCTCCGATCTCGGCGTGGCATAGCCGAGGTGCTTTCAACGATTCTCGCCATCCCGTTCTTCGCCATCTTGATCGGCTTCATGGCTTACTTTGGGCGCGCGTTGTATGCCAAGACCGCCATCGAAGATGCAGCAGCAACCGGCGCACGCTGGGCCGTTACATCGCTATCGGGTCGCAAAGGCTGCGCCCAAGCCCGCGAGGCCATGCTGTTGGCGCTGTCCGGGTATGCACTCGATCCTGTTGGCGCAACACTTTCAGTAAAGCCCATTGTTGGAGGCTGGGGGCGCGGCACACAGGCCGAGGTGCGCGTCACTTACAAGCTGTCGCAATCCAGTGCGCTGTTCTTTGGGCGCTTGCTGGGCGATTCCACTCTCACCACACGGTATCGCGTGGTGGTGGATCGCTACAACAACCGTTTCGCCAATGGGTGGCAAGCATGCGTCACGTAAATCTACATTCGAGGCGTGGCGAAGCCTACATGATCTGGACGGTTTTGTTTCTTGGCTTCGCCATCACGTTGATGTCGCTGGCGCTAGATGGCCTGGGGCTGACCGTGACCTACCGCCGGGCCGTGGGCCTGGCGACAACGGCAGCACAAGCGGGTGCAGGCGCGTTGGCGCAGTTCGAGGGCGGTGCGGTTGGCTTGCGCAACGATGCCTGTCAGATCGCCCTCGAAACCTTACGCGCCAGCATGACTCACACCATGGCTCATGCCAAAGCCACCTGCCAGCGACAACCCCGCGCCGTGATGGTCTCGGTTGAGTTGAAGCCGCTGCGCATGTTGGGCGGGCCGCTGGCATTGGTGATTGACCGCGTGCAAGCCACGGCCAAAGCCGAGGCCAGGTTTGGAATTAACCAGGAGGAATGAAAACGATGATTGCATCTACTGAATCGCGTTGGGATCGAAATCGAACGCTGATGCCAATGGCAATGCTGGTTGTATTTGTCTGTGGTGCAGTCTTGGGTGGGGGGCTGGTTGGATGGATGGCGCTGCTGCGAACTGGCTCGCCCAACATAGCTACGCCGCAACGGGCTGAAGTGGTTCTGGTGGTGCAAACCGCCACGCCGATGCCCTCCGCAATAGAATCACCCGCCATCGCAGCGCCATCCCCCGATGCCATGCCCGCCGCCGAAACCGCCGCGACCCTGGCGGGTGCGCCCGACTACGCCCGCGTGGGCGAGGCCGACGCGTCGGTGCAACTGGTGGTGTTCGCCGACCCGCAATGCCCGTATTGCAAACAACACGCGCTGGAGACCCTCGCGCCGCTCATCGAGACTTACGTGAAGACGGGCAAGGCGGCGCTGACCTACCGCCACTTCACCTTTCTCGGCGAAGAATCTCGGCGCATTGCCGCGGCCATGGTTTGCGCAGGCGGGCAAGGGCGAGAGGCGTTCTGGGCCTTTCACGATCTCGCCTTCAAAAATCAGTTTGCCGAGAACAGCGGCCAGGCCACTGCTGAGGCGATGTTGGCTTGGGCACAAACGGCCCAGATCGACATTGCCAGGTTCAAACTGTGCGCGAACAGCGACGATGCAAAACAGCAAGTGGAGGCCGACACCATGCTGGGCCGCAAGCTGCGCGTCACCGGCACGCCCACGTTGTTCATCAATGGTCGCCCTATCCCCGGCGCAGTGTCGTTCGAGTTTGTGCGTGGCATTGTGGACGAGGCGTTGGCAAAAAACCAATAGCCAATTGCCAATTCCAAATCGCTATGCAACGCATCGGGGATTACGAGATCATCAGCCGCATCGCCAGCGGCGGCATGGGCACGGTGTATCTGGCGCACCATGTGCATACGCGCCGCAACGTTGCGCTCAAGATACTTGCGCCGCGGGCCAATGATGATCCCGAATTCGTCGCCCGCTTTCGGCGCGAGGGCCACGCCATTGCCTCGCTCGATCACCCACACATCGTTAAAGTCTTCGATGCGGGTTGTGCGGATGCGTTTTGTTACCTGGCGATGGAGTATTTGAACTACGGCACACTCAAAGAGCGCATCCAAAAGTTCAAGGGACAGAGCGAGCACATGCCGGTGAACGATGCGCTTGAGGTTGCGCGCCAGATTGCACTTGCGCTCGATCATGCCCACCTCAAAGGGTTGGTGCATCGGGATGTGAAGCCCGCCAACATCATGCTGGCAGCGGGCGGGCGCTATGTGCTGACCGATTTTGGCGTGGCCTTTGTGCAAGGCGGCACGCGCCTCACTCGCGACGACGGCCAACTGATCGGCACCGCCGAGTACATGGCCCCGGAGCGAATTAAAGCGGTGATGGACGTAGGCGCGCCCGCCGCACACAACTATGACCCGCGCAGTGATGTGTATGCGCTGGGCGTGGTGCTTTACGAGATGCTGACGGGCTGCGCGCCTTTCACTGGCGAGACCGAGATGGTGATCTTGTTTGCGCATGTGCATCGCACCGCTGCGCCCATCCGCCAACAACGACCTAATGTGCCGCGCCCGGTGTGCCGGTTGGTGGAGAAGGCGATGGCGAAGCAACCTGAATCACGCTTTCAATCGGCAGGTGAGTTGGCGGCGGCATTGACGACTGTGCTGGCCTCAGCACCAACTCGCCCGCAATTGCACTTTGTAATTAGGCCGCGCAAGTTCGTGATGGCTGGTTTGGTTGTGGTGATGTTGGTTGCCGCCATCGCGATTGCAGGTGCGTGGGTTTGGCATCCGCCCGCATCGGCGCAGGTGAAACCGATTGAGCCTGTGGCACGCTTTAAGTTTGGGCAAGTGCAGTTTGTTGCGTTAGGCACAAGCACTGTGCGCACCGCGCCGCAACTGGCTGCGCACGAAGTGACCGTGCTGCAACCGAATCAGCCAGCGGCTGTGCTGGGCCGTAGCGCAGATGGGCAATGGCTGCAAATTACATTTGCAACGCAGCAAACCGGATGGGTTCAGCGCGGCGATGGAACCCTGACAGGCAAGCTCAGCGCTGTTCCCATCGTGCCTATCGCTGGGCTGAATAATGGAGGTGACCTATGAACCGACTGGCTGTATGGACTTGCAGCATGACAACTTGGGCGGTATTGCTGATGGCGTGTTCTGGCAACCCGCCGGGAGTGGCGTTGGATTGGCGCGAGTCAGCGCCGGTGGCTGC
>JAYTNY010000252.1:0-5801 GCA_043748055.1 Roseobacter sp. | reverse complement strand
GCACTGAGCCGACCTTCCGCCCCGTGCTAGTTAACATTTTGCGAGTATCGCTATAAAGAATAGGTATGTTCACTATTTTGAGTGTGAACAAGCCAAACAAAATTAAAGCTAACCCACCCAAAAACGTAACAATATCTTTCGGGGTGATGTCTCGCTCGCCGAGCGTAAACAGGGTTGTAAAACCAATCCAATCTGAAAGTGCGGTGGTGGCAAGACCAAAAAACACCATGATGAACGTACCAAAGCCCGCGACAAAAAACAAGCCTTGCGTAAAGGTCGTCCAGCGGCGCTCTGCCGCAATAGCGGTGGTGGTTTTAATCGTTGGGATTGCTTGTTGTGCCATTCAAACTCCTTTACAAAACAATAGGGGTGCAGCCGTGCTACACCCCTACCCTAACCTCATCAAATTACAAAAGGCTTAACGCGCTGCATTCTGTGCCTTTTGCTCTTGGTTTGCCTCGGCTTCAATCTGCTGAATCACTTGCTCGTCTCGGTCTATGCTCAGTTTGCGCAGAACCAACGAAACGATGTAAACCGCAATCCCGCCCAAACAAACCACATAAGCCCCAAACAGATAAGGAGCATTTTGGTCAAGTTCCATTGGCAATCAGCTCCGCTCGTTTCATGCTCAACACGTCCACCCGTTCCTGCATGGCAATGCGGGTGCGCACCAAAAAGAGATAGACCAGCGTGAAGGTGAGCAGCGAGAAGACCAAGATGGGCACCATCTCTGGGGCCACGCCCGTTTGGCCTTGCTGTGTGCCATTGACGCTGGGGCCAAACACCGCCGGGTGAATGCTGTTCAACACGCGGCTGACCAGGAAGTTGAGCGGCACCGTAAGCACGCCGACAATGCCATACACCGCCGAAAAGCGTGCGCGCCGGTCAGGCTCCTCAATGCCGCTGCGCAACATAAGGTAGGCGATGTAGAGCAAAATCTGCAACGCGCTGAGGGTCAGCTTGAAGTCCCAAGTCCACCATGTATTCCAGGTGGGTCGCGCCCATATCATGCCCATCAGCAACCCAATCGTTAGAAACACCGCGCCAATTTCGGCAGAGGAGACAGCGACGCGGTCGAACTTAAGATCGCGGGTTTTGAGATAGCGAATGGAGCAGGTAGCAGTCACAATCCACGCCGCAAAGCCGATCCAAACCGATGACAAGTGAAAGTAAAAAATGCGCTGCGCATCGCCGCCAGAGCGTATCTCGCCACGCGGGGCAATAAAGAACACCATAAACAACGCCACAAGAAACATGGCTCCAGCCGCCAGCCCAATCGCGCGCGTAATATGTGTGTTGCGGTGATTAATGCCTTCGCGCGCATCGGACGAAGCGACGGAAACAGAGGATTTGATTGCAGTTTCCATAATCAAAACGATTATACTCATCGACACTGAAGACAGTTAAAGACTGTTGAAGACACTTGACCGTTGATACGAACGCCAATATGAACGCTGATACAACCTACTTTGATGCGCAACCGCGCAGCACCCTCGAACTGATTACGCAGACCCTGCAAATTTTTGGCAAGCATTTCAGCCACTTCGCGGGCCTTAGCCTGCTGGTGATGGGGCCACTTGCGCTCTTGGGCCTGCTGGGGGGCGTCTTCTCGGGGCAAGCCACAATGAGCTTGCAAAACAACATCACTGGCACCAGCAGCAGCGTGCAGGCCTTCTCACAAGTCACTGGCTCCATCATTTCATCCTGCACCGGCCTGCTGGTGCTCATTGCAGGTGTTTTCTTTCCATGGATGGAAGGCGCGTTGACATACAGCTTATTTGAGCGCGTGCTGGGCCGCGCACCCGGCGTGCGAGATTCCTATCACGCCACGCAATCACGTTTTGGCTCGTTGTGGGGGTCAAACGCGTTGGCCCGACTGGGTCTCGTTGCGCCACTCATTCCGGCGCTTTGTATCGGCGTGGTCGTCATCGCCGTTATGGGTGCTGCAATAGATGGCGGGTCCAGCGGAGATCAGAACATGGGCTTGGCCCTGGGCATCGGGTCGGTTTGCCTTATTCCCCTCATGGCCGCCTATCTCATCTATGCGTTAGTGATGGGCGTGAATTGGCGCTTTCGTGCGCCCGCCATTGTGGCCGAGGGTGTGGACACCACGCGCGCACTGGGCCGCAGCATAGAGCTGGCGAAAGGCCAGCGCAGCAGCCTGCTGGGGCGCATGCTGGTGTTCTGGTTGATTGAGGCTGTGTTTGTGGGTGGCCCGCTGCTGGCGGCACAAGGCCTCAGCCTGGCGTCCTATCAGATCACCAATGGCAGCGGCGTGGCGTTTGCTGGCTCCATCCTGTTCTTGCTCATCGGTGCTGTTGCACAACTCGTCATCACACCGTTACACATTATTTATGTGGCGCTGCTGTATCTGGATGTGCGCGTGCGCAAAGAGAATTTGACCTTGCAGCCGACCAGGCCCACCGCACCGGCTGTCATAGCGCCTGTGTTAATCCCGGCCGCAACGGTAGTTGCGCCAGCGCTGCCACCGGTCGCGCCAATCATTACACCCTCAGCCCCAGTGGGCGCGGTCAGTTCGATCAGTCCGCTAAACCCCATCAGCGCCATTGCCACGCCAGCCCAAAAGATTGGCGCGTTGTTCAACCGCATGCGCACCGAAGGCCCCAATGCCGACCTGCTGAATGATTTGGGCATGGCCTACATGGAGGTCGGCGACTTGGGCGGCGCACTCGACGCATTGACGCGCGCGCGCGAGTTGGCCCCCGGTGATGCCGACATCGCCTACAACCTGGTGCTGCTGCACCGCGCCCGCAAAGACACGCCCAGCGCCCGCAGCATGATGCAAGAATATTTGAAGCTAGAAACCAACCCAGCCGACGTGGAGCGTGTGCGTAGCGATGCGCGGTTTAGCGACCTGATATGAGAGATATGAGGTATGAAGTATGAGGGAATTCATACCTCATACCTCATACCTCATACCTCATACTTCTGCTCATGCCTTCACTTCGAGAGACGCTTGCAAAAACCCGCAACAATATTTTTGGCCGCGTGCAAACGCTGCTGGGCCAGGCCGATATTACGCCGGACACCTGGGACGAATTAGAGGCGCTGCTGCTGCAAGCCGATGTCGGCACAATGACCACTGAGGCACTGCTGACACGGCTGCAGAAACGCACCAAAGACAAAGCAATCGTAAAAGCCGAGGCCTTGCGCGAGACGCTGAAGGATGAACTGCGCAAGTTGTTAATCAACGAGGCCAAACCATGGGACTACACCTCGCGCCGACTGCTGGAAGTGGTTTTGGTGATTGGGGTGAACGGCAGCGGCAAGACCACCAGCATCGCCAAGCTGGCGCAGCTTTACGTGCGCAAAGGCCGCAAACCGATTCTGGCAGCAGGCGATACTTTCCGTGCAGCGGCCATTGACCAACTACAAATTTGGGGCGAGCGCAGCGGCGTGCCGGTGATTGCAGGCAAGCCCGACAGCGACCCCGGCGCAGTGGTCTACGACAGCGTGCAAGCCGCCTTCGCGCGCAAGGCCGATTTGTTGATTGTGGACACGGCAGGCCGCCTTCATACCAAACACAATTTGATGCAAGAGCTAAAAAAGCTGCACGGCATTTTGCAAAAGAGCGTACACGATGCGCCTCACCAAACCTTGCTGGTCATCGATGCCGTGAGCGGCCAGAACGCCATCGCCCAGGCCAAAGGGTTTTCCGAGGCTGCTGGTGTTACGGGTGCGATTCTGACCAAGCTAGATGGCACGCCCAAAGGCGGCATGGCCTTCTCGATTTCGAGCGAGCTAAAAATCCCGATCCGGTTTATTGGCACTGGCGAGAAGATGGACGACCTTGAAGAATTTAACGCAAAAGAATTTGTGGACGGACTGTTTGAGTGATTGGTGATTAGGGATTGGTGATTAGAGTCCAATCCCATTCACCAATCCCTAATCACCAACTTATGCAAGACCAAATCCTCGACCTCCAAACCCGATTGCGACAAGCGCAAGCACAGGCCGCTAATTTACGGGAGTATCTTTGACCTCGCTTCTAAAGCAGCGCGCATTGACGAACTGGAGAAACTTTCGGCGGGCGAAGGTTTTTGGAACGACTCGCAGACGGCCCAAAGCACCATGCGCGAGTTGAACGCGCTTAAGCAAACGGTGGCGGCGCACGCCGCGCTGGAGCAACGCGCCAATGACATCGGCATCCTCATCGAATTTGCCGAAGGCGGCGACGCGGGCAGCCTGAAAGACGCCGAGCAAGAGATGACCGCGCTGGAGCAAGCGCTAAGCCAAGCTGAGTTGGAGCGTATGTTCAGTGGGCCATACGACCACAACGATGCCATCCTCAGCATTCAACCCGGCGCAGGCGGCGTGGACGCGCAAGATTGGGCCGAGATGATCTACCGGATGTACTCGCGTTGGGCCGCACGACACAGCTTTAAGGTGAGTGAGTTGGATTACAGCCCGGCGGATGTGGCAGGCATTAAGAGCGCCACGCTGCAAATTGAGGGCGACCGCGCATATGGCTTTTTGCGCAGCGAGCGCGGAATACATAGATTAGTTCGTATCTCGCCATTTAACGCGGGCGGCACGCGCGAGACCAGCTTTGCACGGGTCGAGGTTTACCCGGATATTCAAGAAAGCCAGATTACGCTGGAAGTGAACCCTGCCGATATTGAAATTGACACCTACAAGAGCCAGGGCGCGGGCGGGCAGAACGTGCAAAAGAACGAGAGCGCTATCCGCATTGTGCATAAGCCCACAGGCATCGTCGTCACCTGCCAAGACCAGCGCAGCCAAACCCAAAACCGCGAACGCGCCTTGCACATTTTGAAGGTGCGCCTGATGGAGTTGGAGATTCGCAAACGCGAAGAAGAGATTCGGCGCTTGAAAGGTGAGCATGTGGACGCAGCCTTCGGCAGCCAAATCCGCAACTATGTGCAACACCCCTACCAACTGGTCAAAGACACCCGAACCAGCCACGAGACCAGCCAGATTGCAACCGTGCTAGACGGGGATTTGGATGCATTTATGGAAGCGTATCTCAGAGGGACGAGTGGCGAGTAACGAGCGCCGAGCGCAAGCTCGCTCGTCATTCGTCATTCGCTACTCGTCACTATGAAGTTCCTGGCCGTCAGCGATGAGGTGGTGGATTGGATATACAGCTCGCGCTTAAAAGAGAAGTGCGAGGAGGAGCAGATTGCGTTTGCCGTTAGCTGTGGCGATCTGCCCATTCACTATTTGGAGTTCATCGCCAGCACCTTAAACACGCCGTGCTTTTTTGTGCGCGGCAACCACGATAGCTACGAGATCGGCCACGGCGGTGAGATTAAGAGCAACCCAGATGGCTGGACGGATTTGGATATGCGCCGGGCACGCCACCAGAAAATTAGCCTGGCTGGTTTAGAGGGCTGCGTGCGCTACAAGCCCGGCGCGCCATATCAATACTCACAGCAAGAGATGCAACTGCGGTCTACCTGGCTCTCTAGCAAGTTTGTGGTGCCGCGCCTCAGCAGCGGGCGCGGGTTGGATATTTTAGTGACGCATTCGCCGCCGTTTGGCATTCATGATGGTACAGACCAGGCGCATGTTGGCTTCAAGGCGTTTAACCAATTGATCGAAACATTTAAGCCAAAGCTGTTACTGCACGGACACCAGCACAGAAACTATGCGCCCCAGCAAGCGGGTGATACGCAGGTGGGCGAGACACGCATCGTGAATGTGCATCCGTGGAAGATTTTGGAGATTGGGTAAGTGCGCTTATTCCTGCTGCGCGTCTTTCAACTGGTTGCCGCCGGGTACGCGTTCATCGTGCTGGCCTGGGCCATCACCCACCC
>JAYTNY010000251.1:0-8207 GCA_043748055.1 Roseobacter sp. | reverse complement strand
CTAAAGGGGAGTCGATGATGCGCTTTCAGCGTTACTCAACGACTCCCCTTTAGGGGTCGGGGGTTCCGCGAACAAACGCAAGGTGCGCACCTACGCGCTCTTCATCTTGAACGGATTAAAGTCCGTCTCGCGGTCGTAAGCATCCACACCCTCGGCGCGTTTTAGAATTGTCACAATCCAATATGTGACTGGCGTGAACAACACCTCGATACCTACCTTGAACACGTAGTTCGACCAAATCAAGTTCAAGAACACATCGTTGGGCATTGCGCCCAAAAAGGCAACGGTGGCAAACACGGCTGTGTCCACGCCCTCACCAATCAAGGTCGAGCCAATCGTGCGCATCCACAGCCATTTGCCGTTGGTAATCAGCTTTAGCTTGGCCAGCAAAAAGTCGTTGGCAAACGAACCCGCCCAGAACGCCACCAAGCTGCCCGCCACAATGCGCGGCGTGGAACCCAAAATTTTGTTGAAGGCTTCCTGCCCAAAGTTATTCGCGCCCAACCAATCGGCATTGCCCGGCAACGCACCTACAACGGCTAGCGTCACGCTCATCAGCAACACCGTCACAAACCCAATCCAAATCACCCGCCGCGAGACCGAGTAGCCATACACCTCGGTCAGCACATCGCCAAAAATATAGCTGAGCGGGAAGAGCAGCGTGCCGCCGTCATAGGTAAATGGCCCCAGCTCCACAATCTTGGCCGAGGATGCGATATTGCTAATCAACAACACGGCCACAAACAGGCCGATGATGATGTCTAAATACTTAAAACTTTTCATGAGGGGCGGGACTATAACGCACGCGTTATCGCACGTAGTCGTTATCGCCCACCGTCACGACCCGCATTTCGCCAGATTTGAACTCGAACACATCCACTAGCGCGATGTATTCGCCGTTGCCCGCAAGGCGCAATACCAACGCATTTTCTGGGATGCGCAGTGTGCCGGGCGCAGAGGATTCGTCAATCAATACCTTCACCGTCGGCTCGCTGTAGCCATCTGTAACCGAAATGCCAGGGCGCTGGCCGGGCTGTGTCGGGCGAACAAAGCTCACTTGTCTCGGATGCTCAATGTTGTAGTGCGCCAGCAACTGGCCGTCCGAATTTTGCGAGACCATCACAAAGCCATCCTTCCACCGCAAATACATGTTGCCCAATTTAACTTTGCTGCCTGCGGGGTGAAAGATGTATTGGCCCGACCACGTCTCGCCTAACGGGTTTGCAGCCTTGTTGATCGTCACGCAGTCGCCATCCCGCAACAACGAAAGCTCCGGCACATCCGCCGTACGCACGATCAAATCTTCGACCTGAACAGCCACGCATGTCCCCGCCGTTACGGCTGGCTTCCAGACACAGGCCTTCCACGCACCACGCTTGGCTGTTTGTGCCGCTGCTTCATATGGGTTGATGAGGCTCTGGTTCTTCACGTTGGGCTTGCTGATCTCGGCTCGTGCCGCGCCACTGCTCACCAACTCCTCGTTCACCATGCGCCCATCAATCAAGTACACATAGCGCAGCAAGTTGCCGTTGGCATCGGTGTCTACAGCGTCTTTCTCCAACACCAAACGTTGGCCGGTCACCAGACTCGCATTCGCACGGGTGGCCTGTGCGGCGTAGCACTCGTTGCCGTTCGGTGCATTCACGCCAATGTATTTCACCGTAAACGGCGCACCGTTCACTGTCACCTGAATCGTCTCGCTGTCAATCACCTTCACCAATTGGGCCTTGTCACCATTCGGCACTTCGGATGGCCGACGGCCCGCCGCATAACTTGTGTTTACCGAAGCCAGCACCGTGCAAGCCACCAAGACTGAAGAGATCAGCATTGCTAATGTTCGTTTCATAGTCTGTTCATCCTTCATCAAACGATCTTACAAAAATGCATGTGCTTATCCAGTGATCAACGTCATTTGTGCGTGTGACACCAATCACGGAGCCAAAAATTGGTTCTGCAAAACTAACGTATTACTAATATGCCACCCTTAAGCTCACAGTCTGTATAATCATTTCAACTTATTAATTTGGAATTGAAGCTGCGAAGTTGAACTGAATAAACGCGTTCATCTATTTTGAGAACATGCGGCATAAGCCGCAATCAGATAAAGTCCGGTAACAGCATGGCGCTGTGGCCCAGATATATGCAGTGCAAGATATTGTTGCGCTGCCCCCTCAGAATTTTTGAACGTTTCAAACTCTTTCTTACAAGAGCTTTATCTTTCGGCAACCATAGCCTCATTCCACAACTCTTACATGCCTAGCAAAACCAACAAACAAACAAAGACCTCTCCTGCGGATACCGCTATAACGGAGACCAAGAAGACGACCAAAACCAAATCAATCATCGATGCCCTCAATGCGCCCAAGAAACTGGCCCGCAAGCAGGCCGAGCTGGAGCAGATTACTCCCGTTGCCAGCCGCAATAAGCGCGCTGAACCTGCCAAGCCTGCCCCCGCACCGCAGCCGGTTCAACCCGCTGAATCGCAAGCCCCGCGCCGTGGGCGAGGCCGTGGCACAAAAGGAAATCAACAGGCCCAAGCGCCTGTACAAGTTGCGCCGCGCGCCATTGTGGCCCCCGCGCTGCCCGATCCGTCGCTCAAACCCTATCGCATAGACCTGCACATGCACACGCCCGCCTCGCACGACTACGAGCAGATGGACAAGACTTACTTGGACATTTTGCACAAGGCCGAGCAGCGCGGCCTGAACATGATCGCGTTCACCGATCACAACAGCTCCAACGGCTATCGCAATATGTTGCGCGAGATTAGCGAGCTGGAGTTATTGGAGCGATTGGAGCGCATTCGCCCCGACGAGTTGGCGCGGCTGGAAGAATTTCGCCGCCTGCTCAAGAAAATTGTGGTGCTGCCCGGCTTCGAGTTCACGGCCACCTTCGGCTTTCACATTCTGGGCATCTTCCCGCCCGATAAGCCACTGCGCGAAATTGAAAACGTGCTGGTGCAACTGCGCGTGCCCAACACCGCCATCGATATGGGCCTGACCGAAGCAGGCGCAACCAGCGATGTGCTGACCGCGTATCGTTTGATTGATGAAGCGGGCGGTCTCGCCATCGCCGCGCATGCCAACAGCAGCAACGGCGTCTCTATGCGTGGGCTGAACTTGGGTGGGCAGACGCGCATCGCGTTCACCCAAGACCCACATTTGCACGCGATTGAGTTCACGGATTTGGATCGCGGCAAGCGCAGCAGCGCTATGCTGTTTAAGGGCACGCGCGCAGAATACCCGCGCCTGATGCATGTGCTGCAAGGCAGCGATGCGCACCGCTTGACCGCCGACCCCAAGAACCCCAAACGCCTGGGCATTGGCGAGCGACCCACCGAAGTGGATTTGCCCGAGTTGAGCTTTGCCGCGCTGCGCAATTTGTTCCTAAGCAACGAGTTTGGGCGTGTGCGCCCGGTGGCACCCATTGAGGTGAAAGAGAAAGAAGATTCGTTGCAGTTGGCCCGCATTGCAGGCGAAAGCGCGACGATGGCTTTCCATGCTGCGCTGCCCAAGAAGGGCGATAAGTTCGCCGCCATTTTGCGGGATGTATGCGCGATGGCGAACAACGGCGGCGGCAACATCTATCTAGGTTGCGAAGTAGGCGCACGCAAAAAAGCGGCGGGCATTGCTGAGGCGAACGAGGTGGCTGCCCAACTGAGCGAGGCCATTCTGCGCCAGATTCAACCGGCTCCTGCTGCCGGTGTGCATATTCAGGAAGTGGATGGCAAAGAGGTGATTGGCGTGAAAGTAAACGCCAGCGACAAAGCACCATTTGTAATTGAGACCGAATTTTTGGTGCGCGATGGGGCCACGACTCGCACGGCCACCCGAGACGAAATTGTGGGCATTGTGCGGCGTGCGGTCGAAACGAGTCAGGCCTCGTCACAGCGCCCTGGCCCATCGCAGCCCAATCAACAACAGCCGCGCCATGAACAGCGTGAGCGAAACGAACGGCCTGAGCGCAACCAACGCCCCAGCCAGCAACAGCGTCAGCCGAGCAACCGTCCACAAAATGAGCGCGTTGATCAGCGCGGCGACAACCGCAACGACCGAGGAAATGAGCGGAATGAACGCTTTGACCGTGCCGAGCGCCAGCCGAGGCCGGAGCGCAATGAGCCGCGCAACAACCAGCCACAGCCACAACAACCCCAACAACGCCCGCCGCAGCCTAACCAACAACAGACTCGCCGCCCGTTGATGCCGCGAGCAGCAGCCAATGAGCCAGTGCCAGCGGCTGTGCCAGAAGCGCCGCCGCAAACACAACAAGCGCCGAATAAATCATCGTTTGTAGAGCAGTTGCAACAGGCCCAGGCCGCCATTGCCGACCGCAACCCGCGCAACGATGCACCGCAATCGCCCGCCACACCTAGCACCGAGATCAAGTGGGAGGGCCAGCCGCGCAACGGCGTGCAAGTAACCGGCATGGAAGAGCGCGACGGCGTGGTGTATTTCACCGTGCGCGATGTGCGCAACAACACCACCGTGCGCAACGTGACGATGAAGAGCGCCCGCGACCTGTGGTTGTATGCCGTAACCCAATATGCCGAATTCCCCAGCGGCCCGGAAGGCTTGGACTGGGCCGACAACAAAGCCGTGGTGACCAAAGCTCTGCGCGCAGGTCGCATGCGCTACGACCTAGCCATGCGTGACTCACAAGGCAACGTGCGCGTGTTCTTCGGCGTCACCGATGACGGCTTGAACGATGTGTGGAAGCAATTGGTGAACGCGCATAGCGAAGATGAGCAGGATGATCTGGCCGAAGCCAGCTTGCTGGGCATTAGTGGCGATGACGGCGATGACGATGTGAGCGACATTGAAATGAATTAGTTTGGACAACCTTCTTCGCATCGGAGATTTCTCACAATTGGCGCAGGTGTCGGTTCCGACCCTGCGCCATTACGATGATGTGGGCTTGCTAAAGCCCGCGCACGTAGACAGGTTCACCGAGTATCGCTATTACGCCCTCGATCAACTGCCGCGCATAAACCGTATTCTGGCGCTTAAAGAGCTAGGGCTGTCGCTGGATCAGATCAAGCAACTGATGCGCGATCAGTTGCCCGCAGAGCATTTGCGCAGCTTGTTAGCCAGCAAGCGCGCCGAGATTGCGCAACAGCTTGATCGTGAGCAACAAAGATTGGCGCTGGTAGAAGCCCGCCTGCGACAGATTGAACAAGAAAGCGCGCCGCCCAAATATGAAGTGGTGTTGCGCAAGGTGGATGGGCTGGCGGTGGTGGGTGTGCGCCAAACAGTGCCACATGTCTCGAAAATGGGTAATTACCGTACCGCGACCTTGCAGCGTGTGTATGACTGGCTGCGCGAACATGGTGTGAAGGCAACAGAAACCGAAGGCGAGTTGATGCTGTATCACAACACCGAATACAGCGACGAGAATATTGAGATGGAAGCCGCGGTTGCCATCAGCAAAAGCACTGCAAAGTCGCTCGCCAAACTCAATGTCTCGGACGACCCAATCAAGCTGTATGAGTTGCCCGCCGAGCCAGCGATGGCCACCACCATTCATCACGACACACTGATGGAGATTCCACAAGCCATCATCGCCTTGTTCGCGTGGATCGGCAGCAATGGCTATCACTCGGCTGGAGCCATTCAGGAACTGCATTTGTATGGCCGCGAGGTGGATTTGCAGACCGAAGAAGATTACACGCGCCGGCTGGTGATGGAGATGCAGATTCCGGTGGCGCGCAATTAAAACCTCCGGGGTCTTATTCGAACCAACGCAGAAACTTGTTGCGAAATAAGACCCCGGAGGTTTCGTCGCAGCCTAAATCGGCCCTTCGCAAATCAATGCCACCGGCTTGCCGCTGGATTGCGTCAGCACCACCACCAGCTCACGCGAGCCTGCGCCAGAGAGTTGGCGCGCCAGCACATCCGTATCCAATGGTGAGCCGCGTTTCTTCACTGTCACCGGGCCTGCATCCAACGCCCGCAACCGGGAGCGCAAATGTTTGAGCTGAAACGGCAGCCATTCCAGCACGCGCCAGCAGCGGGCCAGTGGCGTTGGTGGGTTGAGTTGAACTGAAGTGAGATACGCAATTTCTGCGTCTAACTGCGCCGCGCCAATCTCGTGCGCCAGCCCTTGCACCAAGTGCGCGCGAATGATGGCAGGGTCTGGCTCGTAGAGATAGGCCAGCGGTTCGGAGATAGGTGGCTTGGGTACGGAGGATGCGTCACGCGTCGTGCGTGAGGCTTGTGTAAGCAGCGTGGCACGCCGCCCCGGATGTATGCCTTCTCCAAACCACAACACCGCCTCTTTTAATTCGCCCTCCACCGAGATGAACTCGACCTCGACATTACCCAGCGCAGCCACCTCCGCATCGCGGATGCCGGGAGCCACTTTCACCCCGATCAACTTCACCTGCTTGCGCCAACTTTCGACCAACGAAATCGGTGGCGAATAATCGGCCAGCTTAAACAAGCGCTTGCCGGAGATGCGCCGTGCCGGGTCGAAGAAAATCGCTTCGATATTGGGCAACGCCATCTGCGTTAAATCCGCTTCGATGAACTGAACGCGATCTTGAATGCCATGCGCAATTGCGTTCTCGTGCGCCATCGCCAGCCGCAGCGGGTCAAGGTCAACTGCGCAAACCTGTGTACGTTGCGCCAAACTTAGCGTGTCGCCACCGATACCGCAGCAAAAATCGCCGACGCGTGTGTAAATCGCAAACCGCTCGGCTCGGTAGGCGGCAATGCGCTCGCCAGAGGCTTGCTCCAGCGCTTCGCGTGTGAAATACATGTGGCTCGCGTGAGTGAACTTGCTGGCGGCACGTTGGCGCAACCATGCCGTTTCATAGGCCGCAGCCGCTTGCTCGGCAGTGGCGTTTTTGCGCAAGTGGGTTAACACGCGCAAGCGTTCGCTGTCGCGTAAATCGCTGCGCATGGCCTCGGCCAGCAAGGCTTGGCCCGCTGGTAAAAGCAGCCAGCGAAAGACCTCAAGATTCATGCGGCAGCACGAGCTTGAACGGCACGCCATCGCGCGCCCAGCGTTCGCTCACGGCTTGCATCACATCCAGCAGCGTCGCAAAGTCTTCGGGTGCGCGTTCTTTCAGCAACGCAGGCTGCTTCAAGATCAACGCATAGCCTTTGGCCTCGGCCCACGAGAAATCCGAGAGGCAATCCACCAGGGCATCCCAGTTAAACCCAAAATGTTTAGGGAACTCGCAGCTTTGGTAGATGGCGTGCAGCAACGTGTCTTTGTTGATGACGGGTGCGCGGTCGATGATGACGGCGTAGACATCGGCTTTGTGCAGTGCATTCGTTAGCGCAATAGCCAGCGCCGCAGCGTTAAAGCCGTCGGTGGGCACTTCGATGACGGCTGGCGACTGCAACGAAGTAATTTGCTGAACCAGCGGGTCTAGTTTGGTTGGTTTGGCGCGAGATTTTGATTTAGGCATGTTGATTTTTATTTCACGCGCACGAACGTGATGTAGTGATCGGGCGTGTAATACACCTCGTCGTTGCGGCCCATGATGACGCGTTGCGGGCCAACGCCGCTGAGGCCGGGCGTGCGCAACACGTATTCGGTGTAGTAGCCGCGTGGCTTGCTGGGCAGCTTGCGCTCGAAGTTGCCAAACGTGCTGCCATCGTTGCGGTGCGAATCGGAAATACCTTTGGCGATGCGATCCAGCGTCGGCTCCAAGTCCACATCGCCTTTGTAAACCAGGTTGTTATCCAGATCGTAAATCTTCACGTTGCGCACAATCAGGCCATCTATGGTGTTGCTGGCCGGGGTTTTGGTGGGCGGGCGCGGCGAGGCTTGGGCCGCTT
Source organism: Roseobacter sp. (assembly GCA_043748055.1). Classification (GTDB taxonomy): domain Bacteria; phylum Chloroflexota; class Anaerolineae; order J036; family Brachytrichaceae; genus JANMVQ01. The sequence goes on along the minus strand of JAYTNY010000251.1, from coordinate 420 downwards.
TTTTTGTGGCGGATGGGGCTGGCGTGCGGGTGGGCTTCTTCTTGGTTGCGTCATTGCCAGCGTTGCTTTGGGCGGGCGCATCTGCCGCAACCGAGATAGCGGTGTTGGCCTGTGCGGGTTGTGGGTTTGTGGTCGGTGCATTGCGCAACAACGCCAACGCCAGCCCAATCAACACCACCGCCACCAACACGCCCATTAGCCAGTTGTTAGAGGATTTGGTTTTCATTGTTCGTTCTCGCCTGCATTATCCGTGCAAGCGTCCACAAATCCTCCCGAGGGTTGCTCAAAAGAGCCGGGGGCTTGCAAGTTCAACATTCGGGAGGATGATTGCTGTTGCGGCCAATAGTTGCGTCAGCCACCCGTCGGCTTAGAATGCGGCACAGTCTTTGCTCGCCGCTATGCTCACACGCGGCGAGGGGG